>NZ_JAKUFF010000139.1:0-4941 GCF_022663305.1 Bacillus cereus group sp. BfR-BA-01408
AAAAATCGCCGATATAATTTTTTATTGCTACACGGCTCCAAAGATAAGAGGGAATTAGAGAAGTATCGTAACTTCTGTTATAATATAAGAAAAGAAATATTTCATATGTTATATAAAAAATATATTGATTTTTTCTAACAATTCAATATAATGAACAATAACTACAAAATTCGACATCAAGAAGTGATGATGAGGACATGATCAATTTTTTACGATTCTCAGAGAGGGAAGCCTTTGGCTGTGAGCTTCCTAATACGGAAAAATAGATTACCACCTCTGAACTGCAGCAGTGAACGAACATCTAGTAATTGCTTGCCGGCAAAAACCGTTATGTAGACTTGAGAAATTGGTGAAGTGTGTTACTTTGCGAATTGAAACAAGGGTGGAACCACGAATACAACACTCGTCCCTTTTTTAGGGAGGAGTGTTTTTTTATTTCATTTTTGCATCACACTAGGATTGGAAGGAGGATACGCAGCATGCATCATGATGAGAAGAACAAAATTGGTTTAACGGTAGCACTTTCTATCGTGGTAGGAACGATTATTGGGTCTGGTGTGTTTATGAAACCAGGCAGCGTATTAGATTACTCGGGGAGTTCTAATATGGCAATTCTTGCTTGGATAATTGGTGGTCTGTTGACGTTAGCAAGTGGTTTAACAGTAGCTGAAATTGGAGCGCAAATCCCGAAAAATGGTGGGTTGTATACGTATTTAGAGGAGATTTACGGAAGTTTTTGGGGATATTTATCAGGCTGGATGCAAACGATTGTTTATGGGCCAGCTATTATTGGAACATTAGGGTTATACTTTAGTTCTTTAATGATTAATTTTTTCTATTTAGATAAAGTATGGAATTTACCAATCGCGATCGGAACAGTTGTGTTCCTTGGCGTTGTAAATAGTATGGGAACAAAATACGGAGGTATCGTTCAAACGATTACGACAATCGGAAAGATGATTCCAATCGTATTAATTGTTGTGTTAGGTTTCTGGAAAGGGAATAGCGATATTTTTAACGTAGTTGTACCGATATCAGAAAATCAAAGTATCGGGATGGCAATTTTAGCAACGTTATTTGCTTATGATGGCTGGATTTTACTTGCTTCGATTGGCGGGGAAATGAAGAATCCAACAAAGTTATTACCGAAAGCAATGACAGTTGGGATTTTAATTGTAACAGCTGCTTACGTATTAATTAATTTGGCGTTACTGAATGTATTACCAGCAACTCAAATTGTAGACCTTGGAGAAAATGCAACAGCGACAGCTGCAGGAATGCTACTTGGAGAATATGGCGGGAAAATTATTAGTATCGGTATTATCGTTTCTATTTTCGGTTGTTTAAATGGAAAGATTTTAACGTTCCCACGTATCCCGATGTCGATGGCAGAACGTGGACAACTTCCATTTGCTAAGTTTATTGCAAAGGAAAGCCCAAGATTTAAAACACCAGCAAATGCGATTACTGTTGAAATCATTTTAGGAATTATTTTAATGATTATTAGCGATCCGAATAAGCTATCTGAGATTTCCGTATTCATTATTTATATTTTCTATGTAATGACGTTTATTGGCGTCTTCATTTTAAGAAAGCGTAATAAGAATAAAGAGCGTGCATACAGTGTACCGTTATTCCCAATCGTACCAATCGTTGCCATTTTCGGCTCGCTCTTTGTAATTGGTAGTGCCATTATCAATGATCCGGTAAGTTGTTTCTTATCAATTGGAATTGTATTTACGGGGCTGCCGGTATATTGGTATTTAAATAAGAAGAATAAAAATGAAGTATCATGAGTGAAGGGTAGGCGTATAATACGCCTACCTTTTTTACTGTAAAAAAATTGTACTTGTGTTCAACTTCTATTTTGGTTACTATAGTCGTAGTAACCAAAATAGAAAGCGTGGGGAAAGACTTGAATTTTCGTGTGTATATTTTAGCTATCGCGGCTTTCGTAGTCGGAACGGTTGAGCTAATTATAGGAGGAACGCTTGATTTAGTTGCCAATGATTTAGGAGTATCTATTAGTGCAGCTGGTCAGCTTATAACAATATTTTCAGTAGTATTTGCTTTATCAGGTCCTGTTTTATTAGCATTAACGGGGAAATTTGAAAGAAAAACATTGTATGTTGGGGCATTATCGATTTTCTTAATCGGAAATATTATTTCAGCATGTAGTGTGAATTATGGGATGTTAATGTTCTCAAGGGTGATTTGTGCGGCGAGTGGTTCGCTTATTATTGCACTGTCAGTAACACTCGCTTCTAGCGTTGTAGAACCGCATTTTCGTGCGCGTGCAATTGGAATCATTTTCATGGGGATTAGTGGGTCACTTGTACTTGGAGTACCGCTTGGCCTTGTGCTCGGAAATGCATATGGATGGCGTGCACCATTTGTGCTCATTTCAATCTTAACAGTGATGGCAATCGCTTGTATTTCATTATTCTTAACGAAAGTACCACCGACATCGGTATTATCAATAAGAGAACAAATTGCTACGTTAAAAGATAAAAAAATCGTCAGTGCACAGTTAACGTCGTTCTTATTTTTAACGGGTCATTTAACACTATATGCATATTTAACACCATTTTTAAAAGATGTTATGCATGTGGAAGCGAATTGGATTAGTGTATTTTACTTCATCTTCGGAATCGCAGCAGTAATTGGGGGCGGCTTCGGAGGCTGGCTTGCTGATAAATGGGGATCGAAGAAAAGTATTATCTCAATTATTATCGTATTTGCGTGTGCAATCTTCCTATTGCCAATGATGACATTCTCATTCCCGCTGTTCATTATTATGATGGGACTTTGGAGCATGCTGAGCTGGGCTATTTCGCCAGCACAACAAAATTATTTAATTGAAATTGCACCAGAATCAGCTGGTATTCAGCAAAGTTTAAATAACTCTGCCCTTCACTTAGGGATTGCGCTCGGTTCAACAGTAGGCGGAGTTGTTATTGAAAAATCGTCTGTTATATATAACGCTTGGGTAGGGGGCGGCTTTATTATATTGGCGCTGCTTTGTGCAATTTTCTCGATTACAAGAGGACGTTCTGCCCAGCTTGCAAAAGAAGAATCTATCGTTTGATAGGTTCTTTTTTTGATTTGTAAAAAATTGCAGGTTTTAGTAGGGAAATGGAGAAAGTGTATACAGCGAGGTGATGGAAAATGATGTCTAATTTCTCGGTATTCGGTATGATAATTGCACTACTACCGATATTGATATTTGTTTTTGTATTAAGATGGGTTCGTTTCATCTATCAAAACTCTGAGAAACAAGTGGAGCAGAATGAGAAAATGATTGAGTTGTTGACGGAGATAAAGGAAAAAGATAAGTAATATGTATTCGTTTGAAATTTGTTTTCCGTAAGTTAAAAAGGCACTTATAAAGTGCCTTTTTTATTATGTTTGAAAATTGAAAACATGTAATATTTATTTGTCAATAGCACTATGACAACAAACAGTTTTAAAGTTGCTTATTACTTTGGAACTTTCTCAACAATTCGACAAGATACTACAAAAAAACCACCTATTCTCTTTTTTTCACTATAAGTACAATGAAACAGTAAGATTGATTCATGTAGAAATTTATATATGGTGGTGGAGAGAATGAAACGAAAGATGGCAGGAAAATGGTTTAGTTTTTTAGGTGCTCTTATTATTTTATTAGGAATTGCAATGCCACAAGTAAAGGCAGAAGTAATGAACAGAGAAACATATAAGATGGATTGGAGTTATAGTAAGTCGAAACAGCGTGAAATAAAGACAGAAGTAATTAAAACGGCTTCGGGTAGTATTGCGTATTGTTTAACGCCTGATTTGCGTTCTCCAAATGGAGATGATTTGCCTGAGATGGGGAAATCATCTGATGCTGTATATCGTGTTTTATTAAATGGGTATCCTCAAAAAAGCCCATCTGAATTAGGTGTAGCGACAGCAGAAGAGGCGCATTATGCTACACAATTAGCAGTATGGATTGCAGCAAATGAATTAACGGAAGAAGATTTAGTTGCAAAAAATGAACGAGTACATAATCTTATGAAGCGTTTAGTAGAGGTTTCAAAAAAAGAAACTGGATCACAAGATACATTCTTTAAAGTTAATCCTGTAGATCCGCAAACTGCTACACAAAAAGGTGATTATTTAGAAACAGGATTTTATGCAGTGCAAACAAATGCGGTTTCTGGCTCTTATACAATTCTTCCTGAAAATGCCCCTAAAGGGCTTCGAATTGTAAATGAAAATGGAGAAGAGAAAAGTATATTAACAATTAACGAAAAATTCAAAATTCTAATCCCGAAAAATACGAGTAGTGGTAATTTTAAAATGAAAGTGAAGTCTACTTTAACAAATTTACAAGCAATAGCTTTTAAAGGATCAGAAAAAGTTCAAAATACAACGGTATTGTTACAAAGAAATAGTGAGAAAATTAGTACAGATTTAGTTGTAAATTGGGAATCAGTAGGATCTTTAAAGATTATGAAATTAGGAGAAAAAAAGGAAGTATTAAAAGGAGCGGTGTTTGAAGTTTCTAATGAAAACTTTAAACAAAATGTTACGACTAATGATAAGGGGATTGCGGAGTTAGGTAATCTTCCAATCGGTATATATAGCGTCAAAGAAATTCAAGCACCAGTTGGATATGTGTTAGACGGAAGCGTTAAAAAAATTGAAGTGAAAACTGGTGAAACAGCTGTATTAGAGCTGAAAAATGAAAATGTAAAAGGTGAATTAGAAATAACGAAAGTAGATGTAACGGATGGGAATACGAAGCTGCCGAATGCAGAATTTACAATCTACAACGAACAAGGGAAAGAAGTAGTAAAAGGAAAAACGGATGAAAAAGGTGTAGCGAAATTCAAACTACCATACGGAAAGTATACGTATAAAGAAACAATAGCACCAAATGGATATGTAATAAATGAAGAGACGTTCGCATTT
>NZ_JAKUFF010000140.1:0-4507 GCF_022663305.1 Bacillus cereus group sp. BfR-BA-01408
CATCGAATAAAATTTATCAAGAAATCGGTTATGAGCAAATTGCGGAGTCTGTACTCATATTTTTAGAGAAGTAGAACAAAAAGGCGTGCTAAAATAGCACGCCTTTTTGTTATTCGTCAATTCTAATAACCTCGCCTTGAGGGAAGTCTTCGGTTTCTAATAAATTCCGAATAGCTTTCGCAACATATTCGGGTGATAATAGCTTTCCTTCTTCTTTTAATGTAATGAAGCGGTCTAAGTTTGTGAAGTCTTCTTTATTTGTTTCGCGAATTTGTGCTTGCATATTTGTATCAACAACACCAGGTGCAAAAGCGACGATTTTTACTGGATATTTTTTTTCTGCTTCTTCGGTTGCTACGCACTGTGTAAACATATTTACGCCAGCTTTTGTTGTACAATAAGCCCCCCAGCCAAAGTAAGGATTTTTTCCTGCACCAGATGAAATGTTTATCACACGTTTATCTACTTTCCATTCTTTCGTATGTTTCATGAAAGTGGAGGTGAGGATCATTGGCGCAAGTAAATTAATGTGAACGTTCGTAATGAATTGTTCACTTTCTGCTTTTTCAATTGGTTTCATAGGGGCAACCGTACCCGCATTATTAATTAAATGAATAGAAGATACACTGTCTTCTTGAATAGATGAAATGATTTTGTTAAAGTTCGTTTCTAAATTATGTACATCTTGAAGATCTAAGGAGTGGAAAACACAATTGCTATTATATTGTTCTGCGAGTTTCGTAAGCTCTTTATTTTCTCTTCTAGAAATAGAGATGACAGTTGTATTTTTTTCTAACAATTGTGTGGCAATAGCCTCACCTAAACCTTGTGAAGTTCCTGTTATGATAACGTAGCGCATAGTTTTATAAACTCCTCTCATATGTGCGGAATTTTGTTGGACAACGTACATTGTATAGTTTGTCTACATTTTATAGTATAGAGCACTTTTTACTATAATTGAAATGAGATGATTGCGTGCCTTTTATAAATCGTTTTACGACAACAGTACCTGGTGCCGTCACTTTTACGGGGAATACGTTAGGGCTTAGCCCTACATCGCCTGCGCCAGGCAATATTTTTGGTACACTTGCTGTGTTTACGACAGTAAATACAGCGCTGCAAGTACCAGGATTCCCAGCAGGTACAACGGATGACTGGCGATTGAATTCTTCTAGTGCAATTTTAAATCTTCCAGCGGGAAGCAGTGTGTTATATGCAGAATTAGTTTGGGCTGGTACTTTCCGGACTGATACGGAAGATGTTTTACCATTTTTAAATGATAACATTACATTTACAACGCCAGCAGGGACGTTTTCTGTTACGCCAGATCCTGCTACCGCGCAGCAAGGTTCAGTAGGAAACCAGTTTTATTATGCTCGCTCTGCCAATGTAACGAATCTTGTTAGTGCAGGTGGGGCAGGCACGTATACAACGGGTGCTGTGCCAGCTGCAAGAACTTCAGCTGACCCAACAATTAGCCGTTCAGCGGGATGGACGCTTGAGGTTGTGTATCAAAATGCAAGTTTACCACTTCGAAATTTGTCAGTATATGCAGGTCAAGAAATTATTGATGCTTCATCACCACCAGTTGATGCTACTATTTCAGGATTTGCTACGCCAGCTACAGGAGCTGTAACAGGAAGGGTACTTGTAACCGCTCAAGAGGGAGATTCCAATATTTCTGGAGATCAACTTCGCTTTGGACCAAACCCAAATGCTACAGTTGCATTATTCGGGCCGAGAAACCCTGCAAATAATTTCTTCCAGTCTCAAATTTGTAATGACAGCGGAAATTTAGATACGAGCGGTACATTCGGAGATTTAAATCAGCCGTTAGGGGTAGCTTTGGCTGTCCGAAGACAAGGGTGGGATATTACGAATGTAGATGCCTCTGCATCTTTAGTAAACAATCAAACGTCAGCAACTGTTCGATTTGTTACAAATGGAGATGGATACGCTGCAGCTGGTTTTGGTGTTCAAATTGATGCAACAGGTCCAATTATTAATCCTGTTAAATCGGTCAATAGAACAGTCGCAGGGGTAGGGGATACTCTCACTTATACGATTACGGTCCCAAATACAGGAACAGGAAGTGCAGAAAACGTTGTATTACGTGATAGCATTCCGAACGGAACGACGTTTGTTGCAGGTAGTGTAACAGTAGGGGGAGTAACACAGCCGAATGCAAACCCTGCTACTGGAATTAATTTAGGAACAATCCCAAATAACACGCAAAGAGTTGTTACATTTCAAGTACGAATAACATCGTTTCCGAACCCAAACCCTATTCCAAATCGGGCGATGGTGTCATATCAATTCCGTCCTTTTGTCGGTAGTTCTCCTATTACAAGTACATCTTCTTCAAATACAGTACAAACGACAGTGAACCAAGCAACTATAAGTATGCAAAAATCTGTAGATCTACAGACTGCGACACTTAATGATGTATTAACGTACACAGTTAATGTCACAAATAATGGGAATGTTGCTGCAAACAATGTGATTTTTGTTGATAGCATCCCGGCTGGAACAACATTTGTTCCAAATAGTGTTACGGTGAATGGAGTAGCGCGTCCAGGAGCGAATCCAGCAAGTAGTATTAATCTAGGAAGTATTAATGCTTCACAAACGACTGTAGTGCGCTTTCAAGTTCGAGTAACATCTAATCCTCTTGTCAATCCAATTCCGAACCGTGCGAGTGCAACCTTTACCTTTACCCCAGTGCCTGGTCAACAACCAGTTTCAGGGCAAGCGACAAGTAATACTGTAGTGACTACTATTAATATAGCTGATATAAGAACGAGAAAAACAGTAGATAGAGCTTTTGCGACAGTGAATGACGTTCTTACGTACACTATTACTATTGAGAATATCGGAAATGTACTTGCGACAAATGTTATTTTTCAAGATCCGATTCCAGTTGGAACGACTTTTATCGCAAATAGTGTGACTGTGGACGGGGTTTCACAACCTGGGGCAAATCCAGCGACTGGGTTTACAGTAGCTAATATATCTGCTGGCGGAAGTAGGACTGTTACATTTCAAGTTCGAGTTACATCTACACCATCGGGAGGTACGATTGCGAATCGGGGGAGTGTATCTGCTAATTTTGTTGTTAATCCGAATCAGCCACCAGTTACAATTAATAGAATGACGAATACAGTGGTAACACAAATTAATACAGGCGGTTTAAATGTAATAAAAGAAGTGAATACAACGCAAGCAGCAGTAGGAGATACTTTAACATATACGATTGCCGTTCAAAATACAGGAAACGTTCCCCTAACAAATGTGTTATTCCAAGACACTATTTCTTCCGCTGTTTCTTTCGTTGCAAATTCTGTAACAATTAATGGAGTACCACAAAGTGGATTGAATCCGAATACAGGATTTTCTCTTCCAAATATTCCTGCGGCTCAAACGGTTGTAGTCACATTTGAAGTAGTAATTGTACAGGATCCAGGAGATGAAGATATTTTAAACCGCGCGAATGTCACAGCAAGTTTTCAAGTGAATCCGAGTGAACCACCAGTTACGATTACTATTCCGAGTAACCTAGTGAATACAACTGTACAATCAGGGAATTTTGAAGTTGTGAAAGCAGTGAATACGGATGTGGCAACCGTAGGCGATATTTTAGTATATACAATCGAAATCATAAATGCAGGTAGTGTACCAGCTACAAATGTGTTTTTCCAAGATTCAATTCCACAAGGAACATTATTTATTGAAAACAGTGTATTTGTTAATGGTATTTTACAAGAAGGTGCAGATCCAGAACTTGGATTCCCGTTAAATGATTTGCCTACTGGCGCGAATGTAATTGTTACGTTTGAAGTATTAATTGATGAAATTCCCCAAGGAAATAATGTTGTAAATAATGCGAATGTCACTGGAGATTTCCTTCTGAATCCAACAGAGCCACCAATTACTGTAACAGTACCAAGTAATACTGTTATGACGGTCGTGAATTCTTCAGGATTAAATGTAATGAAAAGTGTAAGTGCTACTGAAGCTGGTGTAGGAGATACGTTAACGTATACAGTTCTTATACAAAATAGTGGAACAGTAGCAGCGACAAACGTATCATTCCTTGATCCGATTCCAGTTGGAACCACTTTTGTAGCGAATAGTGTAACAATAAACGGAGCCCCGCAATCGGGTTTAGATCCGACCTCTGGATTTCCGCTTGCTAATATTCCAGTAGGAGGGACAGTAACAGTTACTTTTCAAGTGACAATCACAAGTGAACCACCAAATAGAGTTCTTCCGAATAATGCGAATGTAACTGCGGATTTCCAAGTCAGTCCTCTCCAGCCACCAATTACAATTGTAACGATTAGTAATATTGTTGTGACGCGAGTGAATGTGGGATCGCTTAATGTAATGAAGAGTGTAAATACAACACAAGCGGGAGTAGGAGATACGTTAACGTATACGATTCTTATTCAAAATACAGGAACTGTTCCTGCAACGAATATTATTTTTCAAGATCCAATCCCATCTG
>NZ_JAKUFF010000141.1:0-4485 GCF_022663305.1 Bacillus cereus group sp. BfR-BA-01408
TTCCGTCTACCTCTCTTCACTGTTAACGATCAATTGACCGCTTTTTCTTCATAAAGACAATACTATCTTTACTACGAAAAAGATGCTCCAAGACTGTAATTCATGATTATCCCTGTACTGGTTCACACCAACCACCAGCTCTCTGTTACAGTAAGACTAACCACTACTGTGATCTCTTCATTGCACTTTGTTTATTCAAATGTTTTTTGAAATTGAATAAGTATGATTCGTATTATAGAACGCTTTTCAAAACACTGTCAACAACTTTTTATATATTTTTTAAAATTCCACTTTCGCCCTACATTTCTTCTTGTAAATTCTCCATAACAATTCCGATGCGAATTATCTCATTATCTATTGCATTTATTACACATTTTTCTACTTTATACCCGATTAATAATTCTTTTATTTGAATGATTTCCGTTTCAAGTAAATCCGCTTCCTGAAGCGTTTGCAGTAAAGTAAAAAATACGTTTGCATACAACTCTTTATACATTTTTATACTCTCTGTCTTCTCAAGTATTTCATTGAATAACTGTTTTAACTCCGTTTGATTTCCCTTTCCACCTACGTCCGAAAATGATTTACAAATTATCGATAACCCTCTTTCTACTATTTCATCCATAAATAAAATAATACGTAAAAGCATTACATATTCTCTAGCTGTGATTTCACCCATTTTCGGTCGTTCTCGCAAAAATATACTGAGCCAAGCTGCCCAAAATTTTTGTTGCTCTTTTGCGCTTAACGTTTTGACGTAATAGCATAAAAACTGCATAAACTTAATTTTATTTTCTTCATTTTCTCGTATAAGTAAAGGGTATAACCAGTCTGTTTTTTGTTCCCAATACAGTACACATTTAATAAATACAAAACTGAGCCATTTTAAGAAAGCTTCCCTCGTATGCGGATGTAATACTTCTAAATGTTCTACTGCATACTTAATAAATCGCTTCATTTCTGTAAATAAAGGTAAATTTATTTGCGTGTAACATAAGCCGGCCCATGCATATTTCGTAATCTCATTTTCCTTCTTTAACTCTAAGTACGGTAACAAATATTTTCGGCACCATTGTTTCTCAATATGATAAAGAAATGTAATATCCGCTACTAAACGCGCTAACATAAAATTTGTCCGTTCTGTACTAATTCTTACTTGTTCTTCAAATAAAAATAAATATTCATACACATTACGATCGTATAAATGATCATATGATAACAGTTTTAATAATACAGCTGTCATTTTCCCAACAGGATGCTGAATCGATTCATTGTAAAAATCTTGTTTTCCAAGCTTAAAATCCGTGTCACTTTTCATTACTTGAGGGAATACTGAAAAAGCAAACCGTTTTACATTGCGTATACTATTTTCCTCTAACTCTTCTAACCGATTGCTAATTTCATATAGAAAGCTACTAATTAACCAATGAAATGCAGTATTTCTAACGAATTTCTGCAACAGAGGAATAACTTTTTGTATTTGTTCATTTGTCAGTCCTCGGTTATTTCGCCACTCTCTAATACAAACAAACCAAACTTCATTACTTATTTCGTGCATACCTACTAATTGATAAGCAAATGAAATACTCCATTCTGTATTCAATTTACATGCTTTCGATAACATCTCTAAAAAATGACGTTGTTCAAACACACCATCTTGAGAGAATTGGCGAACTTGTTTCATAATTTCTTCATCTTTCAGCTGTAATAATCCATCAGCAGTTACATTACAAGTAATACTTTGTTCTGTCGTCTCTCTCTTTTTTACACTGTATCGATCAGAATGAAAGTGTGGATGTTTTTGCTTCATTAACTCATAACCTTTTGCTGTAGATGGACTATTTGAATCACACGTGAATAATAAATCTAACAGTAAACAAACATCAAATGCCCTCTCCTCTGCAAGGTTCTTTAATACAATTTGAATGACTTCTTCCTTTGTTTTTTCTAAAGAGAGTGCGTAATGATTTTTTATAAGTTGAAAAACTTCTTGTTTATACGTGACATCTAAAAGAATTTCTTCCTGTAACAACCATTTCATCTTCTCATCGGCGCTTACGAATATATTTTTATTCATCGCATCAATGGCAATTCGATTTTGAAGTATGCTGCTTGCTTCTATCATTTCAGTAATATAATAATTTGCTTTTTTCTCATTGTTTTCACATAAATAGGCTAAACACTCTTTTACAATTTGAATTAAAAACGCAAGATCATTTTGCTGAAACTCTTTTTCCACATTTTCCTTATCCCTTTTTTTCAGTGCCGTTTGCCTTAGTGATAACATCCGCAACTTCTCTATTCCCATCATCATAATTGGAACGGCGTAATAAGAAATATGCGGTTTCATCTTTTCATTCCAAATTTGCTCCACATAAGAAAATGTAGACACGGGTAAACGACTCGACTCCTCAAGTTCTATTGATTCTTGCGTATTATCATTTCCCCACTTTCTTTCACGCTTCAATTTAAGTTTTCCGTCCAAAATAAACGTTAATAACAATAAAGCGATTTCTTTATGCTCAGGAAAAGAACATTTTTGCAGTAAGTAAGAAATTGTTTCGATCGATTTACTATCTTTTTCAGCTGTTTCTAATAAAAGCAGTGTCCACCGTGCAAACAACAATGGGTCCATCTCGATTTTCGTCTCACTTAAGTAACTACAAATTGTTCTCCATAATAACGGAGATAGTTTAGATTGATTTTTAAAAATTAATTGAAATAATTCTTTTTGGTGACTAAAAAGAAATTGTTCCACTAACCATTTTGCAAGTAATTCATCTACCTCGTTATAGTTTGATGTAATTAAAAATAAATTTTGTAATTTCCCTTCCGCTTCAAGCCATTCCACCCACTCATAATCATGAGCAAATTCAACGAAGTAGCGGACTGTTTCAATTTTTTTAATGGATTGTTTTATGTATGATAATTGTTCCTGCTCTACAGAAGGTGGAACTGTTACTATGTCACGAATGCGCATTCGTTTTGTAATATAATTATCACCCATTAACTCCGCCCATCGTTTTACTGCTTTAACGAGAGACTGATGATTATTACCTTTATTTGGATATACAATCGGCCGTATTCCTAAATGCTCCCAATGATATGTATTTTCTCCTTGTGCGACAAATGCATAACGCCTTGTACTTGGTGGTAAACCAGTTGCTAAATATTTCATTACTGGATCATTATGGCTATATCCAACGAACAAAACGGTATAATTCGAGAATAAATCAACTAAAAATCTTCTCGCCCATCCTTCCGTCAAGTAAGCCCTTCCAAAATCACCATCTGTTAAAATTAATGCTTCTTTCTCTTGTTCTATATTGCCATGTATGTAAGCGAGTCCTTTAAACGCTCTACCTGTAGGTAACGCAGGTGCGTGATATACGTTTAATTCTCTATTCATTTCTTTTATCGCAGTTGTAAAATGTCGATCAAAATTTGTCGTTACAATACGAACTTCCGTGTCTAAAGGAAACAACCTCGGAATTGCATAATGAAGCGGATTCGGTTTTGACTTTTCTATATGAACTAGATCTCTTGCAACTTGATGTACATCTTTTGATTTCGCAATTTTACCAAGATAATAATCATGTGGTTCTGTTATTTCACGTTTTTCTACATATAACGTTTTCGCAATTTCATCAACAAGATCATCAAAATTCGGTAAGTTTGATTTCCCTTTCATAGAAACTCCCGCTCCAACAAATAATACTAACTTTCCTTGTTCAAGATGATCAATTAACTCGTCTGGAATTTCTACTTCTGAAGTAATCCACACCCAGGATTCCCCCTTACCTAAAAATGTCATATACTTTCATTTTACTATAACATTTTTTCTTTGTTTTTTTAATATTTAGACAAAGATTGAACATGAAAAAGTTTTATATAAATATATTCGTTACAATGTATGAACTCCTAAATTTATTGTAAAACTATGTATAAATCGGAGGTGTAAATATTGAATGGTTTTACTGTAGTGCTTATCAAGTTTATATCGTGCATTATCGCATTTAGTATTGGACTCGCTTTATTTTTCCCTGCAACGTTCGTCCAAATTATTTCATTTAGTCTCTTTGTAACAATCGTATCTTATATGTTCGTTGATAAAATCATATTAAATCGAATCGGCAATACTGGTGCCATTATGTCGGATTTCTTACTAACATATTTAAGCGTATGGATTTTCGGTAATATTTTATTAGACAACTATATGCAAATTGCATGGGGAAGCATCCTTTCCGCAATTGTCTTCACATTATCTGAAGTAATCGTTCATCGCTTCTCTAACTCCCACACAAGGCACCACAACGATAATATTCATATTAATCGCCGCTTTGCATATGGTACGGAGTTTGCTGAAGAGCAGAATATATTGGATAAAGATAAGAAGAAGTAATATTTTGATGTAGGAGCGCCCTTTTTAATTATGTGGGGCTCCTTTTTTATGTTTTTATTATGGTACGTGAAATTATATCAACG
>NZ_JAKUFF010000142.1:0-4453 GCF_022663305.1 Bacillus cereus group sp. BfR-BA-01408
CACACCCGTTCCCATACCGAACACGGAAGTTAAGCTCTCTAGCGCCGATGGTAGTTGGGACCTTGTCCCTGTGAGAGTAGGACGTTGCCAGGCTAATATTATTCCGCAGTAGCTCAGTGGTAGAGCTATCGGCTGTTAACCGATCGGTCGTAGGTTCGAGTCCTACCTGCGGAGCCATTATGCTTCCATAGCTCAGCTGGTAGAGCACTTCCATGGTAAGGAAGAGGTCACCGGTTCAAGCCCGGTTGGAAGCTTGGGAATAGGTTTAAAACTTTTTTGGCCCGTTGGTCAAGTGGTTAAGACACCGCCCTTTCACGGCGGTAACACGGGTTCGAATCCCGTACGGGTCACCACTTTTGGAGGATTAGCTCAGCTGGGAGAGCACCTGCCTTACAAGCAGGGGGTCGGCGGTTCGATCCCGTCATCCTCCACCATATATATTTTAAATGTCGGAGGGGTAGCGAAGTGGCTAAACGCGGCGGACTGTAAATCCGCTCCTTCGGGTTCGGCAGTTCGAATCTGCCCCCCTCCACCATTTTCTTTAAAATAACCTGAGAGGGTTTATTTTTTTGAAAAGATAACCATACTAGTAAATATTAATGGGCTATAGCCAAGCGGTAAGGCAACGGACTTTGACTCCGTCATGCGCTGGTTCGAATCCAGCTAGCCCAGCCATTTACGAGCCATTAGCTCAGTTGGTAGAGCATCTGACTTTTAATCAGAGGGTCGAAGGTTCGAGTCCTTCATGGCTCACCATTTTCGCGGAAGTAGTTCAGTGGTAGAATACAACCTTGCCAAGGTTGGGGTCGCGGGTTCGAATCCCGTCTTCCGCTTAATTACTAAGGGGCCTTAGCTCAGCTGGGAGAGCGCCTGCCTTGCACGCAGGAGGTCAGCGGTTCGATCCCGCTAGGCTCCATCTAATAGAGAAAGCTTACATCATATGATGTAAGCTTTTTTTGTGTTTAAAAAGACAACTTTCATACTTGTCATTTAAAATGGAGAAAACGTGAAAATAAAGGATGGGGATAATTATGAAAGTTGTTATTGCATCTGATTCATATAAAGAAAGCTTAAAAGCTATAGAAGTATGTGAAGCTATTGAAAGAGGTTTTGGAGCAATTTTTCCTAAAGCAGAGTATGTAAAAATACCAATTGGAGACGGAGGGGAAGGAACGGTTGATTCCCTTGTTGATGCTACAAGCGGGAGGATTATATCATTTCATGTGACAGGACCGCTTAGAGAGAGCGTACAAGCCTTTTACGGTATGTCTAAAGATAAAAAGACAGCGTTTATTGAAATGGCGGCAGCATCAGGCTTACAACACGTTCCAGCTAAAAAGCGAAACCCACTTATTACGACGACGAAAGGAACAGGAGAACTTATACTACATGCGCTAGACGAAGGAGCTGAGCATATCATTTTAGGACTTGGAGGAAGTGCTACAAATGATGGAGGAGCGGGTATGTTGTCAGCTTTAGGAGTCAGGTTTATAAATGGAAAAGGAGAAGTAATAGAGCCGTCTGGTGGAACGTTACATTCGATTGTCTCTATTGATTTTTCACAAATGGATTCACGCTTAAAGCATATAAAGATAGAAGCAGCATGTGATGTAGATAATCCGTTAGTTGGAATAAGAGGAGCATCTTTCGTATTTGGGCGACAAAAGGGTGCGGATGAAGAGATGATGAAAGAGCTGGATGAGAATTTAAAGCATTATGCGCATATCCTTAAACAATACCTATTTTGCGACGTATCTAAAATACCTGGTGCAGGAGCTGCAGGAGGTATGGGAGCAGCTGTTATTGCAGTGCTGAAAGGAAGCTTGCGGAGGGGAATTGAAATTGTATTAGATTATACAAATTTTGATAAGCATATAGAAGGTGCAGATTTAATTATAACTGGCGAAGGGAGAATAGATGAACAAACAGCATATGGAAAGGCCCCAGTAGGTGTTGCGGAGCGTGCAAAGCTTTTTCATATTCCTGTCATTGCGATTGGGGGATCAGTATCTCCGAATTACTCGGCTGTTCATGAAAAAGGAATTGATGCAGTATTTAGTATTACAACAAGTCCGACGACATTAGAGGAGGCATATAAAGTAGCAGAAGAGAATATTGAAATGACAGCAAAGAATATTGCAGCAGTGTGGAAAATAGCATCAGAAAAACACTTCTAAATGCGGGAGTGTTTTTTATTATTATCTAATAATAATGATAGTAGTTGCTTCATTAAGTTAACTTTATACATGGAATAGTCTTAAAATTTGGATTTCGAAGCGAATATAAGTGAATAATTTGTATATCCATACAGAAAAATGTCGAGTTGAGTCAGACTATATAAAAGATTTAAAATATTTAGTGAAGGCACAAAAGGGGGATACTATCTATGAAAAAAGAAATTTCAGTTATTGGAGTTCCAATGGATTTAGGACAGATGCGTCGTGGGGTTGATATGGGACCGAGCGCAATCCGTTATGCAGGTGTAATTGAAAGAATTGAAGAAATTGGATATGACGTTAAAGATATGGGAGATATATGTATAGAGAGAGAAAAAGAAGTAGATGTAAATACAAGCTTAAGAAACCTTACACAAGTTGCAACTGTATGTAACGAATTAGCAAGTAAGGTGGATCATATTATAGAAGAAGGGCGTTTTCCACTTGTATTAGGTGGCGATCATAGTATCGCTATTGGTACATTAGCTGGTGTTGCGAAACATTATAAAAACCTAGGTGTTATTTGGTATGATGCACATGGCGATTTAAATACAGAAGAAACTTCACCATCTGGAAATATTCACGGTATGTCACTTGCAGCAAGTTTAGGGTATGGACATCCGGCGCTTGTAGATTTATACGGGGCATATCCAAAGGTGAAAAAAGAGAATGTTGTAATTATCGGTGCACGTGCATTAGATGAAGGAGAAAAAGACTTTATTCGAAATGAAGGTATTAAAGTATTTTCAATGCACGAGATTGATCGTATGGGTATGACGGCTGTTATGGAAGAAACAATCGCGTATTTATCTCATACTGATGGTGTGCATTTATCATTAGATTTAGATGGTCTTGATCCTCATGATGCACCAGGAGTTGGAACACCTGTAATTGGTGGCTTATCTTATCGTGAAAGTCATTTAGCAATGGAGATGTTAGCGGAAGCTGATATTGTTACATCTGCCGAGTTTGTTGAGGTAAATACGATTTTAGATGAGCGAAATAGAACGGCAACAACAGCGGTTGCTTTAATGGGTTCTTTATTCGGTGAAAAACTAAAATAAATGTAAGAAAAGCAACTGAGAAGTTGCTTTTTTTATTTGAAAATAGGCGTATAATAATGATTTATATTATACTGTACGATAAGAATGTTTGACATCTTACCAATTTAGACTAAAGGGGGTTGTTTGTAATTGTCGTTTGTTTCATGTATGGTATAATTAACTAGTTGTTGGAAATACATACAGATAGAGCATAAAACAATATTTCAATATATGGATAGAATTGCTCGTAAGTAGGAGGAAGGGTTAGCATGCCTTTTGAAGATACGACCATTTTGAAATATCTTAGTACGGCATTAGATATTGCCGTTGTATGGTTTATTATATATAAGCTAATTCTCATAATCCGAGGGACGAAAGCTGTTCAACTTTTAAAAGGGATTACAGTTATTATTGTCGTTCGGATGATCAGTATTTTCCTTGGATTGCGAACGCTATATTGGCTAACTGAACAAGTATTAACGTGGGGATTTTTAGCCGTTATTATTATTTTCCAGCCAGAATTGCGAAGAGCGCTTGAGCAGCTAGGACGCGGGAGTTTATTTTCGCGTACTGGAACTCATGAGGATGATGAGCCTGAAATGGTTGCAACAGCGATAGCGAAAGCAACGGAATATATGGGAAAACGTAGAATTGGTGCATTAATTACCTTGTCAAAAGAGACCGGTATGGGTGATTATGTAGAAACGGGTATTCCGCTAAATGCAAACGTATCATCGGAATTACTCATTAATATTTTCATTCCAAACACACCTCTTCACGATGGAGCAGTAATTATGCAAGGAAGTACCATTAAAGCAGCAGCTTGCTATCTTCCGTTATCAGAAAGTCCATTTATCTCTAAGGAGTTAGGAACTAGGCATCGCGCTGCAATGGGAGTTAGTGAAGTTACTGATAGCATTACAGTAGTTGTGTCGGAAGAAACAGGCCAAATTTCTTTAACGAAAAATGGTAAGTTGCATCGTGATTTGAAGACAGAACAACTGAAAGATATGTTGTTAGCTGAATTTAGTGCGAACGAAAAAACGACTTCTTCGTCTTTATGGAATTGGAGGAGAAAGCGTCATGGATAAGTTAATGGAGAATCATTGGTTTTTAAAGGGGATCTCATTACTATTGGCGTGTATGCTTTTTATGTCAGCGACTTTAACTGAAAAAAATACGACATCGGGGATA
>NZ_JAKUFF010000143.1:0-4416 GCF_022663305.1 Bacillus cereus group sp. BfR-BA-01408
ATAAGTGGTTGCAAGGAAGTTGATTCCTAAATCAACACCAACGATGTTGTTTACATCTGCGAAATCTAATGTTTGGTACTCTTTTGTCATCGGGATATGTAAGAACCACTTTTTGTACTTATGCACTAATTTAGCAGTACCAAATTTCCAAGTGCTGTTGAAGTATTTCTTCATAGCTTTACGCTCATAATTTAGTTTTAGGCGACCTTCAAGCGTGTTTACACTAAATTGGTTTTTGGTTAGTGAATAATCTCGATTCCAGACTAAATCATATTCTGCAAGTTTGAAGTCAATCAAAGACCATTCATGGCCATTTGATTTAGCCGACTTGTAACGAGCAATTACAGTTTTCATCACAGATTGAGCCATTTGACTTTTTAACCTAAATTGATTTCGCAAATCAGAATAATATAAGTTATTGAGATTTACTTGATTAAGGTTCTTTGTTTCAAATATGTGTTTTGATAACCAATTACAAGCCTTGCGGTAAGTGTTCGTTGTTATCTTTAGACTTTCAGCTTGATTATCGGAAACATGGATTTGTATTTTTGCAGTAATTGTAGGCATTATTTTCACCGCCTTTCACTAATTAAATTGTAACAGATTTTTAGTGAAAGCAAACAACTTAAGTAGAGAAAGTAGGAGGCAAGGTGGAAGTTTCAGATACTTGATATGGTACAGAATCTTACGATTTTTAACGTACCATACCGTATCTACCGGCAATTCCTCCCCCACTTATCGTTGGGCTATCGCCCTTCACACAATTGAAGTAGGGGGTATCCTTGCCGATTTTAGATGAAATGGTAAAATTTTAATATATTTTAATATTTAGATTTCTATACAAACATTCTTATTTATGCTCTTTGCTTACGCTACTGAAACGCACATAACACAAACAGATAAATGCTACTGCCACTGGAATCAATATTACTCCTCCAATAAAAGGATAAACTACTACACAACATGTAAAAGCTACTATAGAAAAAAATTCACCTAACTTATTCTTTATTAATTTCATCCCAGCCGCAGTACCTACTATATATGTAACAATTCCTAACGAATTCGGTATTAATACAATTTTATCTATACTAATATGAAAAACGAAACTTATCAGCAAACCTATTATTGCAATACAACCTACAACTTTTACTGCATTTGTTGGTGTTTCTCTTTTTTTATTAATATATCCTAAATAACGAGGTGCAATTTCTTCTCTCCCTAGTGAATAACCTAAGCGACCCATACTTGCAATAAAGGCATTTGTCGTCCCTAAACAAATGATAAAAGCTAAAAATCCAATTACCCATGCAAATTGTTCACCTAAAGTTTGCTTGATTACAAGCACGAGAGCTGTAGTATTATCAGCATTTATATGATAAGATTTCGTTCCAATTACGGATAATGCAATACCAATATATAAAACTCCAATAATAACAATCGCAAATGCCGTAGATAAAATAATATTTCTTTTTCTAGGTGTTTTAAATTCTGGAGCTAAACTTGCAATAGCTTCCCAGCCGAAAAAAGACCAAAAAATTAATAATGATGCCTCTAAAATTGGATTTATTTCTTGCATAGAAATATGTACATTTATATTTTTCATTTCAATATAAGGTAGTGAACTAATAATTGTTACAATTAAAATAAAGAAAGTTAATACACCAATACATACTTGAAACCACCCACTCATTTTTAACCCATATAAATTGAAAACAATTGAAGTACTTAAAATAATAAGCGCTATAACGTAAGAAAAATATGATGATAAATCAAACACTCTCACTATATACATTCCACCAGTCATTGAGACTACGATTTGCCCAACACTACCTGCAATAAAAAAACACCATCCTATAATAGCACCTATCTTTTTACCGAAAGCTTTTTCTGCAAAAGTAGCTATTCCACCAGCACTTGGATGCTCTATCGATAAAAATGCGAATGTGAATGCAAGTGGAATACTAAGTAATATCATAACAAGCCAAGAAACAATTGCATTCCCCTCTGCTACACTCGCTGTCATACCAGGTAATATAAGAATTCCTGATCCTAGAACCGCTCCGACGTATAAGGCTGTTCCCTTTTTAATAGAAATTGTTTCACCAAAATGATTAGACATTACATGCACCTCCATTTATATTTTAATTATAGAAAGTTATCATTCTATTCAATATACAAAAGTGTATGTAATTTAACATTAGATTTTATATTATGTATTTATTTCGGAAATTTAATTTCAATTTTGCAAAGGAGCATAATTCATGGATGAAATTGACAAGAAAATTACGTTATTACTACAAGAAGATGCGAGAATGACGATTACAGAAATGACTGAGCACTTACACCTCAGCCGTCCTAGTGTTACCGAAAGGCTAAAGAGATTACAAGATACTGGAATAATCGAGAAATATACTGCACGGATATCATTAGATGCAGTAGGAAAATCAATTCAAGCATTTTTAAGAATTGAAAATCTAAAGATTCCTTGCAAAAAATTTGAGGAGAAAATCTACGAAGAATATAGAATACTCGAATGTCATCGAGTAACAGGTGAAAGTAGCTATTATTTAAAGGTAGCGGTTCACTCTATGAAAGAATTAGAGGAATTAATTGATATCGTTATACCATTTGGAACAGTCAAAACTTCGATGATTTTATCTTCACCGATACCATATCGACCGATTATTACAGATTAATAAGAAAAAAGGATTGATCAAAAGATCAATCCTTTACTCGACTTCATTTAAGAAAAATAACGTTATAACACCCGGTCCTGTATGTGCTCCAATTGCTGCTCCAATTGTATTTACGATAAATACTTCACAGCCAAATCTCTCTGTAATTAATGCTTTTAAAGCTTCAGCTGTTTCTATGTCATCACCATGAGTCATTGCGATTGTTTGACCTTTAAGTTCTTTTCCGCGCTCTTCCATAATATCTACAATTCGGCTTAGTACTTTCTTTTTTCCTCTTACCTTTTCAAGTGGTACAAGCTTTCCTTCTTCCACGTTTAAGATTGGCTTAATGTTTAGTAAACCACCGATAAATCCTGCGACTTTACTTAAACGTCCACCTCTCACTAAGTACTGTAAGTCAGCTACAGTGAAGATATGTTCCATATGGCTCATTAGAAAATCAACACGTTTTAAAATATCTTCTTTTGATGCACCGTCTTTCGCCATTTTAGCAGCTTCTAATACGACAAGCCCTTGACCGAGCGAGGCACATTTCGTATCGATAATTTCTAAATCTAAGTTAGCATATGTTTCTTTTACTTCCTCTTTAATGAGAACTGATGATTGATATGTACCAGACAGTTCAGATGAAAAAGCTAAATATATACAAGGATTACCTTCTTTTGCATAAGAAACAAATTTTTCCTGGAAAGTTTCAAGTGAAGGCAATGACGTTCTATAAACAGCGCCTTCTCTCATATTTTGCAATAATGTAACTGACTCTAATGTAACTCCATCTAAATACTCTGTTTCTGCTTCATCATAAACACGGAGTGGAATTAAATCAATATCATATGCTTGCAGCAATTCTACCGGTAAATCCGCTGCACTATCCGTAATGATTTTAACACCCATTTTTAAACCTCTATTCTGTTATAAATATAAAAAATATAAAATAAAAATAGTACTTTTAAATTATATACGTAAAACTTAAATGAAGAAAGGAAAACACTTTATATTGTATGCACTATTCTTCAAAACTTGAACTGTTAATGAAAGTAATGTCATTTAAACCACTTTTTTATTTTTATTTTTTCTATAACACGAATAATTTTGTGAGTTTTTGTATTTAATTCTTTAATTTTATTTAACCATTTAAAATCTATACTTTTTAAAATTTAAAAGCCAAATCCAATAATAAAGGAAGTGGCTTTTAGATTTTTATACAATAACCAAACTTTATTTCCCATCAGATTGTTTGCATTATTATTTTGGCGATATTGAATATTAGTCCAGTTATGATAAATATTTATAGCCTGTACTACATTCCCCTATAAGAAACACTGTATTTAAAAAAGGAGGTAAACATTTTATAAAATATTTAATTTTACTAGTAAAGCTAATAAAATTTGGAGAAGAATTTGAACATTTACTGCTATGTCTGTATCCGTAGTCGTAACCGTAACATTTCTAGAATTTCTAATAACAGTTTCTTGTTTATTAACTTGTTTAATAGATGATTTTTGAAACAATTCTTGCGCTACACGGTCAGCTTTTTCACTATCTGCTATAGAAATACTTATTATAACCACGATAGCTGCTTGTAATGCCGCTTGAATAGATAACGCAGCTTTTGTATCTGTAGTAGTAACTTCTACATCTGCTGAATCGACAATTGTAATTGATTCTTCAGAAATTTGGTAAGTTTTACTTTCTTGCGCAGCTGCTTCTGAAACGTTAG
>NZ_JAKUFF010000144.1:0-4162 GCF_022663305.1 Bacillus cereus group sp. BfR-BA-01408
CATTTGCGACTTCCTTATGTTAACATTTTCATCTTTCAATGTCAACTAAGTTTTTCATTTCGTTTGTCGCTTTCGACGTTAATGTCATCGGCGACTTGTTCTATATTACACCTCTAAAGTACAATCGTCAATACCTTTTTATAAAGATATTTAAGTTAATATTTTTACACCCTCTAATCTAGATAAGAACCTATAAAGATTACATTACCAGAAAACTCCCTTCTACTCCTTCTTAGTTTCTACTTCCAAAATATATTTAAGTTAGCTTAACCCTAGATTTAATTTATACGGACGTTTTCCCCAGCGAAACTAACAACTTTATTTTAATAACTACTAGTATGTAATTAAAAAGTTACTACACTCCTTAGTACCTCTTTGTTTATCACGCACTCTATTAGAAGCAATTGAAGATATACATATTCTTATAACAGACAACGATACAAAAATCCATAATAAACTCATGTACTACTCTAGTTATAGATTTCTCCCCATATGAAGTAATAGTTGTTTATCTGTTTACTCGTAAATATATAGAAACACACTAATACATCTACTAAATATGCCTGTATCACGCATTGGCTTTATTATAAGTAATTATTATTCAGGCCACCTAGAAGGTTCACTGCTCTTAACACTGATTTACTACTACATGATGTTACTAAAACATACTTATTTCAGACATATACTATCATGATTAAACTTGTAGCTGGAACAATTCTTATAATATTTGCAGAAGTAAAAAGGATAGAAACAATCCTCGTCTAGCATTAACAATTGGATTATTTCAATGCTTAGCAATATATCCTGACTCCTCTAGAGCTAATTCTACTGTCCTTGTGTCCTTATTAATGAAAGTAAATTATAAAACTGCGTCTGATTTCTCTTTTTTCATTATTCTTCCTGTAATAGCTTGAACTGGATTTATAGCCTTAAGCTTATGAAAAAGTTAAAGATATTTAAGCATCGATGATATTTCTATGTTTACGATAAAATTCATCCTCTCTTTTATAGTAGCAATGCTAGCAGCAGGAATCTCTCTATAGATTCCTATAAACCACATACTATTAAACCGATATTCAAATCGAAATATAGACCTTATATCTCTTTCATCTTTAGTATCATCCATTCGGTATTACTGGGTGGTAATAAACCTCTGATAATAGCCACTATATCCTCTCAACAAACACTTAAGATGTACACATAAGTTATACTCCGAAATCTAAACCGAGTAATAGTATTTCTTTTTTAAACACATATACCGGATTAAAAATACGTACCTCAATCGATTGAGTGTACTCAACGTACCCACAAAGAACATTCGTTCCCTCCTCGCGTTGTATCACTTCCCATAGCATTTAAGAATGTTTATCCTATATCTATATTCACATTTTATCGCTAGAAGAGAGGATTAAGTTACTAACAAACATTGTTTCTAGTACTACTACATATTTTAATTAATTTATATATCTTCCGTTTGGACATATATACAAAATCATAAATTAATTTTTTCTATCTAAGAACCTAAGAATACATAATAATAAGAAACCAATACACATAAAACATCCTATACCTATCAACTCCATAACAAAAACAAACTGATTGATATACCAATCAGTTTGTTTTATTTACACATCTTCTCTTTTAAAAAGTCAATAAAAACAGATTTTGGTCTGCCTTTTAAATAGATAAAATCAATACTAATATTAATTTTCACCGGAGGCGTCATTTCCACTCGGATCAATTCTCCATTTTCTAATTCTTGTTTGACACAATGTTCAGGTAAAAAGCTAATGCCCATCCCTTGTATCACTAAATTTTTCGCTGTTTCCATATTATCTACTTCTAAAGATATATTCGGGCTTACGTCATTACTTGAAAATAGCCGATGAATCATGAGCCAATCCATTGATCCATAATCAAAGAAGATAAGAGGTTGTTTACTTACATGTTCTATTGTTACTTTTTCTTCTTTTAAAAATATATGATTTCGAGGTACAAAAAGGCCGATAGGGTCATTATAAAGACGAATTGATTCTACTTGAGGATGTGTTTCTGTTCGTACGATGCCAAAGTCAACTTCTTTATTAATAACCTTCTGTAGGATGTCTTGTGAATGACCAGTTACAATTTTTATTCTAACATCCTTAAATTCAGATTTAAAACCAGGTAAAATTTCAGGGAGGATATTATTAGATATTGATAAAGCACTCCCAATTACCAAGTCATACGGAATTGTTACTTGTTGCAAACCATACTTAGCTTCCTGGTAAGATTGCAAAATTTTTTGTGCATGTGGGAAAAAATACTCTCCTTTTTCGGTTAAAGAGATTTTATTACCATTTCGATGAAAAAGCTTTATATTAATTTCACGTTCAAGTGATTGGATACGTGCTGTTACAGAAGGTTGGGTTAAATAAAGAGCTTCGGCAGCTTTATTGAAACTACCAAGTTGACAAACATATATAAAAGCTTCAATATTTTCGATATTCATGTCTAAACACTCCTTACTTTAGCTCCCTATTATAATTAACTATAACATGTACACGTAAAAGCATATGCATCAAACATCCATAAAATAAGAATGCAACACTTCTGCCACATTCTTAACTTCTAAATCACACTTTTATTAGTTCTGTCTCTGTTTTATTAGCTATTTTAATAACCACTTTTGCCACAATTTCTGTTGGATCAATGACACAAATATTTTCGGATGATTTCAATACAAGAGGAACCTCTGTACAACCTGCTATAATAGCCTCAGCCCCGCTCTCTTTCAATTTATCAGCAACCATCGAAAGATGTAAACACCCTGTTTTTAAATCCCCACTTTTAATAGCATATATTCCTTCCATCACTTTTTTTTGCATTTCTTTATCAGGATCAATGACATCAATCCTGTAATCTTGACAACTGTTTTGGTATAGTTCTGCCTTAACCGTCCCATCCGTAGCCAACAAACCTACCTTTCTAAAATTATTTTCTTGCACAAAACGAGCCGTTTCTAAAGGCATATGCAAGATTGGAATATTAACAGACCTTTTAACTGCTTTATAGAAAAAATGAGCGGTATTACACGCAATAACAAGAAAATCTGCACCAGCGTTTTGCAGTCGCTGGGCTGATTGTACAATGTAAGGGGTCGGATCTATTCCCTTTCCCAAAATAGCCGTTGTCCGATCAGGTATTTGAGAATAGTTGTCTGCAATGATATGGATATGGTCTTGGTCTTTCATTGCAGGTGTGTAAGAAATAATTTTATTCATTAAATCAACAGTCGCCAAAGGTCCCATGCCCCCAATAATCCCAACAACTCTTTGCATTTTATTCACCACTTTTAAACATATTTTGAATGATTGACTTCATTATAAGTTCTTTTTTAAGAGATGAATTATAGAAGGAATCTATACAACAATAGAAAATATGTATTGCTAACTAATATATAAAAGACTGCAATCGACTCATTTACCGCGTCTGTTCATGACTATAAAGTACATCTTGGTAATACGAAAAATGCCAAGGTCCTGTTGTCTTAGGAACACGAATTCGATTCAAGGAATCCTTTCACATGCCTATCAGGTTAATTTGAATACACATCTCCTATATAACGAAAAAAACGCTATCCTTTTAGTAAAATCATTGATAAGGAGGCGTTTTGGGGGATGTTTTATTATACGAGCAATTGCAACTCTTTGCTCAAGGATTGTACCGTAATTTATCTCTTAAAATCCCTCATAAGTTCGGAAAAGATATTTCATTGTCTCACTATCTGCCTGGCTTATTCGAGACATCGCATCTTGTCACTCTCACTCAACTATGCAGTACATTAGATGTAGCGATATTCTCACTGAATTGCTCTAAAAGAAGATTACAGTACACCTCGTGTTCATATAGAGCATCGCAGACAAATATGCGATTACTAGGAGAAAGTGCCCATAAAGCTGTTTCCTGCTAGATGAATGTACTCATAGAGTACTATATTAATCACGAACTTATTTTATAAAACACAAAAAAGACGAGTCATTCTGACTCGTCTTACAGTTGCTTGGCGACTTCCTACTCTCACAGGGACAAGGTCCCAACTACCATCGGCGCTAGAGAGCTTAACTTCCGTGTTCGGTATGGGAACGGGTGTGACCTCTCTGCCATCATCACCAAACTATGA
>NZ_JAKUFF010000145.1:0-4157 GCF_022663305.1 Bacillus cereus group sp. BfR-BA-01408
ATCGAAGCAGCTGTCGAGAAAATGGATATTAAAAAGAAAATCTTTGCGAATTTAGATAAAATTGCTCCAGAACACGCAATTTTAGCGACAAATACGTCATCTTTGCCAATTACAGAAATTGCCGCGGTAACGAAACGTCCGGAAAAAGTAATCGGTATGCACTTTATGAATCCAGTTCCGGTTATGAAACTTGTTGAAATTATTCGTGGTTTGGCTACAGATGATGCGGTATACGAAACAATTGAGGATATTACGAAGAAAATTGGCAAAGTACCAGTTGAAGTAAATGATTTCCCAGGATTTGTATCGAACCGTATTTTATTACCGATGATTAACGAAGCAATTTATACGTTATATGAAGGTGTAGCGACGAAAGAAGCAATTGATGAAGTAATGAAACTTGGTATGAATCACCCGATGGGCCCTTTAACGCTCGCTGATTTTATCGGTTTAGACACATGTTTATACATTATGGAAGTGTTGCATGAAGGTTTAGGTGATAGTAAATATCGCCCATGTCCATTGCTACGTAAGTACGTAAATGCAGGATGGTTAGGACGTAAAACAGGTCGTGGTTTCTACGTTTACGAATAAATCCCCCTTTGTTACAAAATAGTGGTCTTACCAAATTGTTAAAAGGTTATATAGCAAATGGAGGCGGAGTATATGAACTTTCGTTTTAATGAAGAGCAGCAAATGATGAGGAAAATGGTTCGAGATTTTGCACAGAAGGAAATTGCTCCCTTTGTTCCTAGTATGGAACAAGGGGTGTTCCCAAAAGAGATTTTGCAGAAGATGGGTGAGCTTGGATTAATGGGAATTCCAGCGCCTGCAAAATACGGTGGTGCAGAAATGGATTTTATTTCTTACATTTTAGCAATTGAAGAAATTTCAAAGGTAAGCGCAACGGTTGGTGTAATTTTAGCTGTACATACGTCAGTTGGAATGAACCCGATTTTATATTTCGGAACAGAAGAACAGAAAGAGAAATACGTTTCTAAGCTTGCGACTGGTGAATATTTAGGTGCATTTGCACTAACAGAACCAAATGCAGGATCGGATGCAGGAAGTTTGAAATCAAGAGCTGTGAAGAAAGGCGATCATTACATTATTAATGGATCGAAGGTGTTCATTACAAATGGTGGTGAAGCAAGTACATATATTGTATTCGCTTCTACAAATCCAGAGGCAGGAAAGAGTGGGATTTCTGCATTCATAGTAGAGAAAGATACACCAGGCTTAATTATCGGTAAAGATGAGCATAAAATGGGACTGCTTGGTTCTCGCACTGTACAACTTACGTTCGAGGATATGAAGGTACCGGCTGAGAATTTACTTGGTGAAGAAGGACAAGGATTTAAGGTAGCGATGGCGAATTTAGATGTTGGACGAATTGGAATTGGGGCGCAAGCATTAGGTATTGCTGAAGCGGCGCTTGCATGTGCGATTGATTATGCGAAAGAACGTGAGCAATTCGGAAAGCCAATTGCGGCGCAGCAAGGGATTGGCTTCAAACTTGCAGATATGGCAACTAGCGTAGAAGCGGCGCGATTACTTGTATATAGGGCGGCATCGCTAAGAGCGCAAGGATTACCATGTGGTAAAGAAGCATCTATTGCGAAATTATTCGCTTCTAAAACGGCTGTTGAAGTTGCGATTGAAGCAGTGCAAGTATTTGGTGGTTACGGTTATACGAAAGATTATCCAGTAGAAAGATTTTTCCGTGATGCGAAAATCACGCAAATATATGAAGGAACGAGTGAAATACAGAAACTTGTTATTAGCCGGGCTTTATAAAAGCACAAGGGGGAGACGGGCATGCATTTTAAACTATCAGAAGAACATGAAATGATAAGAAAAATGGTTCGGGACTTTGCTAAGAACGAAGTAGCACCGACAGCAGCTGAACGTGATGAAGAAGAGAGGTTTGATCGTGCGCTATTTGATCAAATGGCAGAGCTTGGTTTAACCGGAATTCCGTGGCCTGAAGAATACGGCGGAATTGGAAGCGATTACTTGGCGTATG
Organism: Bacillus cereus group sp. BfR-BA-01408; assembly: GCF_022663305.1. NCBI lineage: Bacteria > Bacillati > Bacillota > Bacilli > Caryophanales > Bacillaceae > Bacillus > Bacillus cereus group sp. BfR-BA-01408. Next base: position 2,027 of record NZ_JAKUFF010000145.1, read on the forward strand.
TAATTGCTATTGAAGAATTATCACGCGTATGTGCTTCTACAGGTGTAACATTGTCTGCACATACTTCACTTGCTGGTTGGCCAATTTTTAAATTTGGAACAGAAGAGCAAAAGCAAACATTTTTACGACCGATGGCTGAAGGAAAGAAAATTGGTGCATACGGCTTAACGGAGCCAGGATCTGGATCGGATGCTGGTGGAATGAAGACGATCGCCAAAAGAGATGGAGACCATTATGTATTAAATGGATCAAAAATATTTATCACTAATGGTGGTATTGCTGATATTTATGTTGTTTTCGCATTAACTGATCCTGAATCGAAGCAGCGTGGCACGAGTGCATTTATAGTGGAAAGTGATACACCAGGATTTTCAGTTGGGAAGAAGGAGAGTAAATTAGGGATTCGCTCTTCACCAACAACTGAAATTATGTTCGAAGATTGCCGTATTCCTGTAGAGAATTTACTAGGGGAAGAAGGACAAGGGTTTAAGATAGCGATGCAAACATTAGATGGTGGCCGTAACGGTATTGCGGCGCAAGCGGTTGGTATTGCACAAGGGGCTTTAGATGCTTCCGTAGAATATGCAAGAGAGCGTCATCAGTTTGGGAAGCCGATTGCGGTGCAGCAAGGGATTGGCTTTAAACTTGCAAATATGGCAACGGATGTGGAGGCGGCGCGTCTTCTAACATATCAAGCAGCTTGGCTGGAATCGGAAGGACTTCCTTATGGGAAAGAGTCGGCGATGTCAAAAGTATTTGCAGGCGATGCCGCGATGAAGGTGACGACTGAAGCGGTACAAGTATTTGGTGGTTACGGTTATACGAAAGATTATCCGGTAGAGCGATACATGCGAGATGCAAAGATTACACAGATATATGAAGGAACACAAGAGATTCAAAGGCTCGTAATTTCTCGTATGTTAACGAAGTAGGATCAAAGGCGTAGGTATTTTCCTACGCTTTTTCCTTCCAAAAAATAATAGAGAGGTGAAGGGGATGGTTAAACATAATGTGCATGCATCAGTGAAAGATGAAAAATTAGTCGCGTTAAGGCGTGAACAAATGATTAAAGGTGCAGTGCAACTGTTTAAACAAAAAGGATTTCCGCGTACAACAACGAGAGAGATTGCAAAGGCAGCTGGATTTAGTATTGGAACGCTTTATGAATACATTCGTACAAAAGATGATGTTTTGTATTTAGTTTGTGATAGTATTTATGAACATGTAAAAGAAAGATTAGAGGAAGTAGTTTGTACGGAAAAAGGAAGTGTAGAAAGTTTAAAGATAGCAATAACGAATTATTTTAAAGTGATGGACGAATTGCAGGAAGAAGTATTAATAATGTATCAAGAGGTACGCTTCTTACCGAAAGAATCACTCCCGTACGTATTAGAAAAGGAGTTTCAAATGGTAGGAATGTTTGAGAATATTTTAGAACAGTGTACGGAAAACGGAACATTTACATTAAATAAAAAAGAAATACAGCTTCTTGCGCATAATATTTTTATACAAGGACAGATGTGGGGATTTCGACGTTGGGCGCTGCAAAAGCTATATACGCTCGAAGAATATACAGACATGCAAATTAGGTATGTATTACAAGGGGCCCATATGCTTCCGAAATAAGGAATGTATACTACCCTATAAAAGTTTCCCGTTTTTTTTGTAGCATATTTGTGCGACTTTTGTTTATAATGAATAGTATGGATTTTTTTAAGCAGGCCGTTATATATAAGGTTATATTTGATGAAAGGAAGTGCCGCATAAGTGGATTTTAAGCAATATTCACCAGAAGAGCTAAAAGAATGTTCAATGATTGAAGTTGTACATAGCGTTTTAGGGGATAAAAAACAAGCAACGACATTCAACGAGTTGGTTCAAGAAATCGCTCAAGTGCTGGGACTATCTCAAGAGCAAGTTAATGCGAAAATCGCACAATTTTATACAGACTTAAACATCGATGGACGTTTCATTAATTTAGGAGAAAATCGTTGGGGTCTACGCAGCTGGTACCCATACGAGCAAATTGATGAAGAAATCTTGCCTCAACCAAAACCGAAGAAGAAACGTAAAGTTGAAGAAGACGGTTTTGACGACTACATTGACGAAGATGAAGATGACTTTGATGATG
>NZ_JAKUFF010000146.1:0-3471 GCF_022663305.1 Bacillus cereus group sp. BfR-BA-01408
GTTTACCTTGATCAGAGTTGTGTTGTTTAGAGTTTTGCTGTTTACCTTGATCAGAGTAGTCTTGTTTAGAGTTTTGTTGTTTATCTTGATCTGAGTCGCCTTGCTTAGAATCTTGCTGTTTACCCTGATTTGAGTCGTCTTGTTTAGAGCTTTGTTGTTTATCCTGAGCGGGGTCGTTTTGCTTAGAATTTTGCTGCTTATCTTGCTGATTTGAGTCGTTTTGTTTAGCGTGTTGTTGTTTATTTTGATCACGGTCATATTGTTCAGAGTGTTGCTGTTTCTCTTGATCCGAATGATATTGCTTAGAGCGTTGTTGTTGATCTTGATTGGATTCATTTTGCTTAGTATGTTGTTGCTGACCTTGAGAAGACTCCTTGTGTCCCTCTTTTTTTTGCTCGCCATTGTTATCTTTATTATGCTTCATACTTCTAGTCAGTTTTTTGTTATCATCCTCTTGTTTGTTAGCGTGTTGCTCCGAGTTATCTGTTTCGTTTTTCTCTGTTGTATTTGATTTTTTTTTCTTACGTAGCCAATTCCAAATCATATGTATGCCCTCTTTAATTTTGTAATATAGTGCTATTTTGTGGCTAATTTTGTATATTATTCATTTATTTATGAAAAGAAGGAGGAGATTGGTTTGCATAGAAAAAATCCTTTAGTAAGCAGTACATACTATGACGAGAAGAGGGCGAGTCTGTGCAAATTGTAAAAAAGGAGAAATTTATTTTAAAGGAGTTTACATTTGAAAATGGTAGGACAATTCCTGTTCAAATGGGGTATGAGGCTTATGGTACTTTAAATAGAGAAAGGTCAAATGCGATTTTGGTTTGTCATTATTTTAGTGCAACTAGTCACGCAGCAGGAAAATATACAGCGCATGATGAGGAGTCTGGCTGGTGGGATGGTTTAATTGGACCGGGAAAAGCAATTGATACAAATAAATACTTCGTTATATGCACTGATAATCTTTGTAATGTGCAGGTGAAGAACCCGAATGTAATTACAACGGGACCGAAATCGATTAATCCGAAAACTGGAGATGAATATGCGATGGATTTTCCGGTTTTTACATTTCTTGATGTAGCTCGTATGCAATATGAGTTAATAAAAGATATGGGAATCGCAAGGCTACATGCTGTAATGGGGCCGTCAGCTGGCGGGATGATTGCGCAGCAATGGGCTGTTCATTATCCTCATATGGTAGAGCGGATGATTGGTGTTATTACGAACCCGCAAAATCCAATTATTACGTCGGTAAATGTAGCGCAAAATGCAATTGAGGCTATCGAGCTGGATCCAAGTTGGAAGGGCGGAAAATATGGAGAAGAGCAGCCAATGAAGGGGCTTCATTTAGCAAATAGAATGATGTTTATGAACGCGTTTGACGAGCATTTTTACGAAACGACATTTCCTCGTAATAGTATAGAGAAAGAGCCTTATGAAACATTTTCTGCATTAACATCATTTGAGAAAGAAATTAATAAAGTGACAAATAGAAGTATAGCTTTAGTTGATGCAAATTCATGGATGTATACCGCGAAAGCAGTTTTATTACATGATATTGCGCATGGATTTTCGTCTTTAGAAGAGGCACTGTCTAATATAGAAGCAAATGTACTTATGATTCCGTGTAAACAAGATTTGCTTCAGCCGTCACGTTATAATTACAAAATGGTAGACATGTTGCAAAAACAAGGGAAGTATGCGGAAGTGTATGAGATAGAAAGTATAAATGGACATATGGCGGGGGCATTTGATATTCATTTATTTGAAAAGAAAGTTTATGAATTTTTAAATCGGAAAGTGTCTAGTTTTGTGTAGAAAATAAATGATGTGAAAAAGGTGCAATGTATGTAGTAGGCACCTTTTTTTACATGATTTGTAGGCGGAAAATATATGTGGCAATTGCTATACCGAAGAATGCGATACTAAGCAATAGAAATAAGAATGACATTTCTTGTGGTGATTTTATCTTTCTATTATTTTTCATACTAAGTGCAATAATTGCAGCGATTAAGAAAATGATGCCCATAATGAAAAGGAAAAGTGTCATTTTCATTGGCTCCTTTCATAAAACAAGTATATTGAGGATACAATGCAAGGGTTATGTTTGTAAAGAATAAGTTTTGCGAGAAAATTGAGAAATAGTTTTTCGATTCTTTGCGTTCTTTCTTTTGCGTGCTAAAATTGATGAGGAATGATTATTTAAAGAGGAAACTAAAGGTTTTATTGTATATAAGGAGGAACAACATATGACAGAAGTTAAAACAATTACTACAGAAGAGGTGCAAGAGCGTTTAGAAAAAGGAGAAACGTTATTTTTAGTAGACGTAAGGGAAGATGAAGAAGTAGCGGCAGGAAAAATTCCAGAAGCTGTACATATTAAAATGGGCGATATCCCAAATAAAGTAGATTTCTTTGATAAAGAGAATGAATATATCTTTATTTGTCGTTCGGGAATGCGCAGTGAAAATGTATGCCATTATTTAAATGAGCAAGGATTTAAAACAGTGAACATGGTAGGCGGAATGCTTCAATATGAGGGAGAAACGAAATAAGTAGTTAAAAAACTTGAAACGAGTCTGTTTCAAGTTTTTTTCTTTTGCATACAGTGTACAAAAGGGGGATAGGTAAATGGGGATTAATATGCGTAAAGTAAAAATTATTAACAATACAGGAGCCGTTAATGTTGGCGACTGTTATAATATCGCGCCTTTTGCTGTATCGAAAGCTTATGCGGGTGCTGGAGGATCAAGTGCGGCTATTTTTTTAAATGGAAAAAGGCAGCCACCAGAGGTGATTCGAACATCAGTATTTCTTCCACCATTGTCAACGAGTACACGTACATTGGGTTAGTAAGGGAAAGGTAGAGTGTTAGTATGCCAGCACATATAAAAGAGTTTGTTATTGTGAATAACACTGGGAATATATTTACAGGTGATAATTTGAGTGATACTTCATTTACTGCTTCGAAATCGTACAGTGGTTCAATGGGATGCACTTGGATTGACGTTGTTACAGTAATAGGGACGGAGACGAAGCTTTGTTTACAGCCGGGTGATTCGGTGACGACAACATATACAAGAGGCACCCCTGCTGGTACTGTAACAGGAACAAATATGGGGCAAAGTGTAAATGCATCGGGTATAGCACAAGCTGTCCCTAATACAGATAATATGGATTCAGTTGCTGGACTCCCTTAAGGAATTAAGGGAGTTTTTATTATTTAAAATAAAAATAGTCTTTGAGATTATTTTTGTAAATACATATTAAGAAGAGGTTTGTAATGTAAAAAAGATGGTGTGTAGGTGGTGAAAGTATGAAAGAGCGCGATAAACAAAATTCATTAAACTCTAATTTCAGAATCTCACCAAATCTTATTGGACCTACCTTTCCTCCTGTTCCAACGGGATTTACTGGTATTGGGATTACTGGTCCAACCGGTCCACAAGGCCCGACAGGACCTCAAGG
>NZ_JAKUFF010000147.1:0-3331 GCF_022663305.1 Bacillus cereus group sp. BfR-BA-01408
GTAGAACGAAAAGAAAAGAATATCGTTGTACTGCCTTACTTGTTATTTACAGGTTTGCTTATGAAGCATATTGAAAAAGAAGTGCGCCAATATGAGCTAGATGAGATAAAAATAAGTCCATATTTAGGGAAGAATGAAGCGTTTCAGTATATATTAATTCAGAAAACGAAGAAATTATTGAAGGGAGATCAATATGTATCCACTTACAGTGCGAGTTGAGAAGAAACGTGTTGTTGTCATTGGTGGAGGGAAAGTCGCGGGATTCAAAATTATTCCTTTACTCAAACAAGGTGCAGATATAGTTGTGGTAAGTCCTGAATTGGATGCAAATTTAGTGAAACTTGTAGAAGAAAAGAAAATTCGTTGGTATCAAAGGGAGTATGAAAAAAGTGATATTAATGGTGCTTTTTTAGTTGTAGCAGCGAGTAGTGATGCCGTATTGAATGAAAAGGTTGCTGAAGATACGGCAGAAAATCAGCTGGTAAATGTTATTACGAATCCGGAAAGTGGAAATGTTCATTTTCCGGCGGCGTTTCATCGTGGGCTACTTCATATAGCTGTTTCTACTGGAGGAGCGAGTCCGAAACTTGCAAAAAAAATTCGAGATGATATCGCAAATAAATATGATGAGACGTATGAATCGTATCTTGATTTTTTATACGAAGTTAGAATAAAGGTGAAAGAATTACAAATAGAGAAAAGAGAGAGAAATATATTGTTGCAAGAGGTATTGAAGTCGATATATGTTCAAAATGAACAAAAAAGAGAATTGTTTTTACAAGAATTAGAGAGAAGAGTTCATATAGGATAATGAATAAATTGTACTTTACAACTATAAGAATATAATTTATAATCACAAGTAACTTCAATAGATGAAATCGATGAGCAAGAAGAGTATGTATATTTGATACGTTCAGAGAGCTGGGGTAAGGTGTGAGCCCGGTACGATAAAATATACAGAATGGGCTTGCGAGAGGTATGTTGAACATTGTAGTAGGCAACCCGGGTTCCGCCGTTAAAAGGATAGAGTATCGGAGTTTTTCCTGTACTTGAACAAGTGGGATTTATCAATCCAATTGAGGTGGTACCACGGTATTAACATTACATATATCGTCCTCTACATGCATATTTGCGTGTAGGGGACTTTTTTATTTTCTAAAGGAGGTGTGCGAGTATGAAATGAAAGTGTATAATTAACAAAAGTTTAAATATTCAGAAAAGGAGAATTTATGATGAAAGAAACACAGCAATGGACGTCGAAAATAGGCTTTGTACTCGCAGCAGCCGGAGCCGCAGTAGGTCTTGGTGCAATATGGAAATTTCCATATGTTGCAGGTAATGGCGGGGGAGGCGCATTCTTCCTTGTATTTTTACTATTAACTTTATTTATAGGTATGCCACTCCTTTTAGCTGAATTTGTTATTGGGCGTAGTACGCAAAAAGAGGCAGTTACAGCGTATAAAGTATTAGTGCCAAATAGCAAGGTATATCCTTGGATTGGTCGCATGGGAGTTGTTACTTGTTTTAGTGTACTATCTTTTTATAGTGTTGTAGGTGGATGGATTTTACTTTACTTATACTATAGTGTGACAGGAAGCTTCTGGAATGGAGTGACTGATTATGGGCAATTATTCGGTGAGACGATTTCAAATCCAGTAAGCGCGATTGGAGCGCAATTTGTCTTTATGCTTTGTACGATTTTTGTTGTAAGTAAAGGTGTAGAGAAAGGGATAGAAAAAGCAAGTAAGTATATGATGCCGCTATTATTTATTTTGTTTATTGCAATTATTGTTCGTGCGTTAACACTGGATGGTGCTTTTGCTGGGGTAGAGTTCTTCTTAAAACCAGATTTTTCAAAACTGACAGCAGATACGATTTTATACGCGATGGGACAATCATTCTTCTCGCTAACAGTTGGGGCCTCAGTAATGGTCACGTATAGTTCCTATTTGAAGAAAGAAGAACATTTAGCGAAATCAGCAACATCTATTGTAAGTTTAACTGTTTTTATTACAGTACTTGCAGGATTAGCGATTTTTCCGGCGATTTTCGCATTAGGTGTTAAGCCGACTGAAGGACCGGGGTTACTATTTATCGTCCTTCCAGCAGTATTTGCGAAAATACCATTTGGACAATTTTTCTTCATTATGTTTTTGGTGTTATTCTTCTTTGCAACGTTAACATCTGCGATTTCCATGCTTGAAATTGTAGTAGCATCTGTTGCGAAAGATAACGAGAAAAAGCGTCCGTCAGCATCGTTATTAATTGGTATTCTAATTTTTGCGGTTGGAATTCCGTCAGCTCTATCGTTTGGTATTATGAGTGATGTGAAAATATTTGGGAAAACATTCTTTGATTTAGTCGACTTCTCAGTAAGTAACGTATTGCTGCCGTTAGGGGTACTAGCTATTTCGCTATTCGTACCAAATAAAATGAGTAAAGAAATGTTAATGAAAGAATTAGAAGTTACGGAAACGAAAGGGAAAACATTATTTAATATTTGGTTCTTCTTACTTCGTTATGTTATTCCAGTAACTGTAATTATTGTATTTTTAAATGCGATAGGCGTATTTAAAATGTTTGCATAATAAAAAGACGGAGAAATCTCCGTCTTTTTATTATGTTGTAGGTGTATTTAATAAACGATTATATGCTTTATAGGCTGTGACGACTGCGAGGAATGATCCGATTAAAAATAAAACTGAGCCGCCAAATGTAAATATCCGGCCAATAAAAGTCTCTCTAGCTTCTTGTATTTCTTGTTGTAATTGTGTATTCATATAATTCACCCCGTAAACTATAGGCATTTAGTTGTAGTCTATGTGGAATGCCTATAGTGTGTGAAGGGGAAATAAAAAAACTCGGTATGCACCGAGTTTTTTTATAATCCGATATAAGGAGATGGATCAACTGCGTTTGTCTTACCGACATTCCATTCTCCAAGATGAAGTTCAAAGTGTAAATGTTGTCCGTATGATTGGCCGGTATTCCCCATAAATCCAAGTTGAGTTCCTTGTTTTACAGTTTGTCCATTCGATACAGAACGGCTACTCATATGAGCATATACTGTTGTATATGTTTTTCCGTTAATACGGTGAGATAAGTACACAACATTTCCGTAACTAGATGATAATTCTGAGCGAATAACAACGCCATCTGCAGCGGCAATAATTGGAACAGTTCCTGAAGCAGCGATATCGATTCCTTTATGGTTATCAATAGAGCGCACGCCAAAACCAGAAGTTTTTGATCCAGCTGCTGGTTTAATAAATCCACCGATGTTTGTATCGTGTGGTGTTGGGGCCGCTTGAGCTGTTTGAGCAGATGTAGC
>NZ_JAKUFF010000148.1:0-3276 GCF_022663305.1 Bacillus cereus group sp. BfR-BA-01408
TAAAAATTGTTTCAGAGAAGTTCACTTTCCCCATCGAAGAGGCACCTAGTGTACGATAAGCATAGGGGCCAACAAGAATTGGAAGTATGACATTGAAAATGTTTAGTAAAATTTTGTATATAATATTTTTAGCAATTGATTTTTGCATAATAGAACCCTTCTAAATATATTTTTAATTTTGTAATGAACCAAAATATTTATTCTAAAATTTTAAAAGTAAGAACAAGAACATCTGTATAAGTTTACCGCATATAAACTTTGTAAATCAACTTTTTATATTATTTATAATGTGTATAAAAGGTAGTTATTCTGTTTGGAGCTGTATACTTGGAATAATAGGTAGTCTATTATGGGAGGCTTTGATTAAGAAATATAATTATTGATTATTTATATCGCTATATGGAGTAACTCCTATAGATTTAACAATTATTTTTTCGCTTTCTGTATCATCCAAATATTGTTTCACTACTTGGATTTTTTCTGTTGAAGAAAATTGAGCCATAAAAAATGCACTCCACTTGTTAGAATATGTCTAACAAGTGGAGTGCCCTTCAATTCTTAATATGAAAGTAAGAGGCTTTTGTATTAAGAATTGAAATGATAGGTTATTCTTTTTCTGTCTCCGTTGCATTTAATTTTTGCTTTAGTAACGCATAATCTTGCGTTAATGTTACAAGTTGATGATGTTGTTTAGAAATTTTTCTTGTTAGGTCAAAAATTAAGATGAAACAGAATAATAATCCAAATAAAAATAAAATGGAAGGGGGATATTCTACTTTTAATAGTTTTCCAATCCAGTTTATAATTTTATCGGTAGAACTTAAAATAGCCATTGCAATACAAACAAAAATCCACAAAACAGCATATTTCGTTTCTAAAGTTCCGCGACGAATAGAATTAATAATTAATAATAATAATAATAAAATAAAGATGAATGAAAAGGTAATTATAGGCATTTATTATCAACCTTTCACGATTTTTTGCATCAATATAGCAAGACTTACCTTAATCATGTAATATGCAGATTTAAAAGGTGTGATAGAAGATTGTCCACCTTGTCGCTCTTGCATATTTACAGATATTTCATTAATGCGAAGTTTTTTCTTTTTTAAATGAATAAGAACTTCTGGTTCTGGATAATCTTTTGGATAATTGTGTGCAAAAATTGTAATTACTTCTCGATTGATAGCACGATATCCAGAAGTTGGATCCATAAATGTTTGTTTTGTTAGTACTTTCAATAGGGCAGTAAAATAAAAAATACCGATTCTTCTGGAAATACTACCTTTATATGCTGTTTTTTCTGTAAAACGTGACCCTAGTACCATATCGCATTCATCTTCAGCGATAGGCTTTATAATTTTATATAAATCATCTGGGTTATGTTGTCCATCAGCATCGAACTGAATCGCAATATCATATCCATTCTCATATGCGTATTTATATCCAGTTTGTACAGCTGAGCCAATACCTAGATTATAGGGTAAATTCACAAGGTGAACAGGAAATTCTTTTACGATTTGAGCTGTTTTATCGTGTGATCCATCATTAATAACGCAAATGCTTAATCCAGTAAAATGCTGTTTTAGTTTTAATAATCTTGTTAATGTATCTGCAATTGCTTCTTCCTCGTTATACGCTGGAATAATAATTAACGTTTTTGGTATTGAAATTGGTACTTCAATAGTCATTACCGCACCATCCCTTATATACTTAATCATATTATGGTTATTTTTAAACGAACTTTATTTAATATACCATTAACAGTATAACAAAATAAAGGAAAAGCTGGTGCATGTTTTAAGAGAACAGATTGAGAATAAAAGGATAAGAGAGAATATTTTGTATAAAAAATACATGCAAGGAAGAAAGAACCTATGCATGTATATGGAAGAGTATCGTATTAAATATTCCAAGGTTTATTTAAAGTTAAAACCTCAGCCATTTCTTTACTTTTTAAACGTCCTTTTTTTCTATTTTCCGCGCGTTCTGAACCGGTTGTGTGTAACCAATGTTCTTCCTCAGTTTCAGGAAGTACTTGTGGTACGGACGAAGGTTTTCCATCTTTTATTGCCACAAATGTAATGAAGCAAGTGGCGGCAATTCTACGCTCGCCTGCTAATAAATTTTCTGCGATTACTTTTACGAAAACTTCCATTGAAGATTTCCCTGTATAACATACAAATGCTTCATAACAAACAGAATCAGCTTGGTGAATTGGGGTTAAAAAATCAACTGAATCAATAGATGCTGTTACGCAATGTTTACGACTATGTCTTGCAGCCGCAATTGAAGCAATACTATCAATTTCTGCTAATAATTTCCCTCCAAAAAGTGTTTGGTGATTATTTAAATCGTTAGGAAAAACACGTGTTGTTTTAATTGCTTTTGATTCTCGCATGAATTTCTTTTCCATATATTCAGCCCCTATAGTCTGTTTTCAATCAGAATAATATGTGTAAGTGGATTACTCATATTAGATATTTAATAAAGTAAAGCGTATTCCAAAAGAGGATTATTTAAACTTCTGTATTTGTATTCATGTAACTGAAAGAAAATTTATTTTATCTAAAATGTAGTGTAAAAGAGGATTCGCTTACATTGCAAGTAAAAAGTAATGACTATATATTTGTCATAGAAATTCCCTATCAGCCGTGTACCCATTCATGATAGAATCGTTTTGTTATGAATGGAAATAGAGGTGCAATGGACATATGAATCATATACAAACAAATTTTTCATCTTTCTTCAATAAAATTACGATTGGTGCGATGCTCGCATTTTTTGTTTATAGTTGTTGGACAGCATTTGAGACAAGTAAGCAATTTTTTGGAGGAAGTACAACAAGTGTAACAATCATATTGGCAATTTTCGTCATACTCATTTTGTTAGTGGCATCAATTCTACAATATCGTTTTACAGACAAACAATTTCTTATTTTTCTTATAAGTGTATCTATACTTGTGAGGCTTAGTATGCTGTTATTTGTAGACGCTCCAATAATTGGTGATATGAAAGTGATGTATGAGTCTGCAAAGGAGATTGCAATTGGTAATAATATAGGGACTGTAACTCATTTGCCGTTTATTATATATGAGTCAGTAATTATTCGTATATTTGGTAATACATTATTTGCTTTGCAACTATTTAATGTGTTATTTTGCGCAGGAACTGCACTTTTTATTTATCGTATTGCGGCAATGGTTTTTGGAGAAGAATGCGGTCGTATTGCTTCCACATTTTATGCTCTGTATATTCCAAATATATTCATGAGTT
>NZ_JAKUFF010000149.1:0-3155 GCF_022663305.1 Bacillus cereus group sp. BfR-BA-01408
TGAGTTACTTGCAATGTTTTTATTTTATTTTGCTTGCTACATACTTTTATATAAAGGATTAGATCATCCTTATATGTGGGTGTTTTCAGCGATTTTATTTGCATGTAGTAATATGATTTTCCCAATGGGATTATTTCTTCCTATTTTTATCACGATATATGTATTATTAATTGAAGTGTTTCAATCAGCAACGAAACAAAAAGTGTTACTAAAGACGATAGGGATACTTATTCTGTTTTATAGTGCTCATTTTAGTGTGAATTATGGAATTAAGACAATGGGACTGTCACAATATACGATTACGAATGAGACGTATGTTCAATCTGTCTTAATTGGAAAAACGCAACGTGAGGAAAAAGTATCGAAAAATCAAAGTGTAACAGAGCATATTGATCAAAAGTTAAAAGAGATTGAGGGAGAAAGATTTAAACTTTTAGAACCGGTGATAAATCAGTTTTCAGATGAGGGAATAAATTCTATTCTTTTTAAATGTGAAAAACTGATATATATAGCGGTAACATTATTTATGACTATAGCTCTATTACACTTCCTTATTAAGAAACAACAAAACGAGGGATATATGTTGTTCTTATTGTTAATTAGCGGGTACGTATTGTTAAAGCTCTTCCAAGTCGATATGGCATATTATAATCTTATTGTGCCAGCATTGTTTATTTTGCAAAGCTTTGGTGTTTATATGAGTTATGTGTATTGTCAAAAAATATTCTTTAGAAAATAAAAAGAATCCAAATTGGATTCTTTTTTTTGATGGAAGATGAATACTAAGAGCTAGTAGAGATAAAAAATCTCTACTGTAATCGCTCTATCGGTTCAGTTCTAGTTGTAAACTATCAGCTGTTAGAGCCATTTTTGAGGAATCGTCTTGAATTCCTTTCATTACTTGTGAAATGGTTTCTAACTCATTTTCAATTTTTTTATTCTGTTCTTTTGAGTTAGACATGTCTTTTACGATTTCTTGGAAGTATTGATCCGTTGCAGACATACTATCAGTTCCTTCAGATACGAGAGAGCTAATTTGTTTCACGGAAGAAGAGACACGAACAATCTGTTCATTTGTTTTTTCAACGAGCTTTGTAACGTTAAATATAGATTCTTTCGTTTGCTCTGATAACTTTCTAATTTCTCCAGCTACAACAGAAAAGCCTTTGCCAAATTCCCCAGCACGCGCAGATTCAATTGCAGCGTTTAGTGCGAGTAAATTTGTTTGCTCGGCAATTGATTTTACAATATCTATAATTTCGTTAATTTTGTTAGAAATATCGAGAAGTTCATGTGTATCTGTAATAATCGTTTCCATGTTCGTTTGAATGTATTCCATTCGTTTATTTTGCTCATTTAATTGTTCTTTACCTTTATTTGCTTTTTCTTCTGATGTTGTAGCTAATGACGTACCTATTTTAGCAATTTCTACAATCGTTTCAGATTTAGCGGTTAACTGCTGAATAGAAGCACTTGTTTTTTCAGATACAGATGCTAGTTCTGTTGCAATATGCGTAATGGTCATAGCTGTTATTTCTTTTTCTTTTTCAAGTTCTTTTTGCATTCTTTCATATTCAGATTCATAAGACGCAATAACGAGTTCTTGTTCAAGAGTAAGTAATTTGTTTATTACGTTTATAGAATAAGAAAAATCGTCAATTGTTGTAATTTTCGTTTTTAAAATCTTCATGATAGAGCGGAATAATTCTTGATAAGCGGCAGTATACCATTTTCTATGTAACCCAATTTGTACATGTCTTTTTGCAATTCTAACACGTTGTTCAATAAAGTTTTCATGCATATCTCCGCTAAATAATTCTTTTATATGTGTTTTTAAAGTTTGCTTTAGTTTTGGAATAGAGCTATAACGTTCGATAATCGTAATTAAATTAGGCTGTTTTGTAATATTGGAATAGAATTTTTCAGTAATCCAATCAATTTCTTCATAAATAAAAGGCTGTAGTACCTTTACGATTTGTAAATCTTCTTTTGAAATATGTAGCATATCCATTTGAATTTTCAGTTCAGAATTAGTAGGAACGTTAAAAGTGATTTGTTGATTCTTACTTAATTCAAGTATACTTACGTTTGTTGTATTGTTATGTTTTTTAAAAACCCCAAGCATCGTTCTTCCCCCTGTTTGTAAAGCGTTTTCATTTTTGGTTCTAATATAATTATATATATTTATATACAATTACTCTATATTAGTGTGTAGAATAGTATATAAATTAAGAGAATTCCATATAGAATTCTCTTAATGACCTTTATTAATTTTAGCATGTGTTTTAAAGAAAACTGGGAAATGTACATTATATATGACAGTGACAACACGAATAATGAATGTTACTAATAAACAAACATAGAAAGCCAATACGTGTGCCCCCATTGCATATGTGATTAGGAAACTAATTGCCCCTAAAATAGAAGCGATGGCGTAAATTTCTTTTCGGAATACGTAGGGGATATCTTGAGCGCAAATGTCACGCAAAATACCGCCTCCAATACCTGTAATGACTCCCATTGAAACAACTAAAAATGAGGCGTCAACATGATGTGACATTGCCGCATTTGCACCAATAGCTGTAAAAACGCCTAAGCCAACGGCATCAGAAAGCATAATAACAACTTGAAGTTTATTGATACGCTCAAAAAACATACAAGTAAATAATGCTGATAATACGCTTACGAAAAAGTAAATGGGTTTAACAAATGCGACGGGAGGCAGGTTACCGATCATAATATCACGAATAATACCGCCGCCGAGCGCAGTAGCTACAGCTAAACAAAGGACACCGAATAAATCTAAATCTTTTTTTAAACCAACTAATGTACCAGAAATGGCAGCGGCGATAATGCCAAGAAACGTAAATATATCGATTAATAACATGGCCTTAATCCCTTCCTCTTAAAGATGTTCCAGAGAAAAAATATACACTAAAGTATTGGAAATAACAATTACTTTTCGCTACATGTAGAAAAACGGATAAAATACATAAAGAAAGCGTTTGAAAATGTTTGGAAAATAGCTATAAAGTAATTTGAAAAAGATATGAAAAGATTAATTTTACATTTTTTTGGCGTTACCTATTTGGTAAAATGTTACAATTATAGGTATGTTGTTTACATCTATATAAAATGATAAAAAAATATGTATA
>NZ_JAKUFF010000150.1:0-3034 GCF_022663305.1 Bacillus cereus group sp. BfR-BA-01408
GATGGTAGTTGGGACCTTGTCCCTGTGAGAGTAGGACGTCGCCAAGCAAAAACCTAAGTCGTTTCGACTTAGGTTTTTTTGTGTTTATTTTTATATATCAAATGTCATAATTCATATATTTAGTAATCGTAAAGAGGGAAAAGGATGAAATAGAGACGTTTTAAAGTCAACTACCCCAGTGAGACAAGGCTTTTCAGTGGGGGCTTGAGTTCGAGCGCTAGGTCTTTTCGTCTATTGCTAGACAGTTTGACGCTCTAGCATTCATGCTACCCTACGATTTGTCACGTAACTTACTAATCTATCTACACCTAAATCGTAACTCAAAGCGTTACTCGTAGTCGTGGATGGTTTCTTCATTTGAGAAACGTGCATTTCATATGTATAATGCACCTCAAAGAACCGACCTTTTTGCTTCGGTACAATCTAAATGTAGGAGATTTTTTTGTCTTGAATTTTTCGGCATACGTATTTTAATGGAACCGAATTTTTTCTGAATGCCACATTCATCGGAACTATCCAATGCCCGTTATTATCCACTTTAGGGACTTGATAGATTTCAATGATTCGCTTGTCAGTGGAACGAGAATAATTTGGGAACTTCAGATGCCCTGTGAACTTCTCAGGATTTTTCTTCCATTGTTCCAACGCTTTAAAAAAGCTCTTCACTTCTGCATATAAGGCTCTGCGAATCGCTTGAACAGAGTTTGATTGAACTCCTGGGTAGTTCGTATCGGCTTGCATGGCAGTATCTACTTCTTTTACAGTAACCATCCTATTATTGTTTAAGTAACTTTGTTTCATCGTGTACAAGCCAACATTTCGCAATGCTTTTGAGCTATGTGACATGCGCTGAAGTAAACCCCCACTGATTAAAGTTTCAATTTATACAATGTTTTTTCGTTTTTAAAGGATTTCATTCATCAAAAAATCTATAATTAAGGTAATTAACATATATTTTTGATGGGTGTGGGAGATTATGAAAGAAATATGCATGTTATTAGTAGCTGTTATATTATGGGGAACAGCCATTGCACCAACAAAGTGGGCGTTAGAATCTATTCAGCCATTTACTTTGTTATTTATTCGCCTTTTCTTCGCGGGTGGAATTTGTTTGCTATTTTCATTTAAACAATTAAAAAGATCGGTTGTACATAAACAAGTGCCGTGGAAAAGAATGAGTTTACTATCTTTTACTGGTGTAGCTGGTTACTTTATGTTCACATCCTACGGTATTTCTTTAACAAGTGGATTGCATGTTAGTATTATTGATGCTGCTTTACCGTTAGTTACAATTCTTTTTTCAGCGTTCTTTTTGAAAGAAAAAATTAAGCTTAATTATTGGGTTGGTATTGTACTCGGGGCTATTGGAGTACTTCTTATTACAATCCCATCTAGTAACGGGGATCAAGAAGTATCTTTAATAGGAGATACCCTTATTTTATTAAGCACTTTCTTATTTGCCCTCTATACAGTATTGCTGAAAAGACCAAAACAAGAACAGTATTTATCAAACAAGGTTTTTACAACATTAACTTTAATTATTGGAGCTGTTATTTTATTACCATTTGCAATGGTAGAAACTTTTTACTATGGTTTCCCAGAAATCGAAACATGGAAGACTGGATTTAGTGTAATGTATCTTGTTATAGGGGCAACAATTTTAGCGTATTGGCTTTGGAATAGAGCATTAGAGACAGTCTCGGCATCAGTAAGTGGGTTATATTTAAATGCGTTACCATTAATAAGTATTGTTGCTTCAATTGTTTTATTAGATGAGTCTGTAACTTGGAAGATAGTAATAGGAGGAAGTTTAGTTTTAATAGGGGTAGGATGGGCAGATAAACAAAAAATAAGTAAGTTATTAAAGAGGAATAACTTGAATAGTAAGGAATGCTAAGCAGTATGTTGTATATAGTTTAAATAAAAAACACCTTATATATAAGGTGTTTTTTATTTGGAAAGATAATAGATTGAAATCAGTATGGATATTCTTTGCTATATTTATACGTATTGAAATCATTTTGAAATATTGTTTGAACGAGTTGTATACATTCAGTATCATAAAAACTTTCGAAAGTTGGAAGACGGGGGAATAAAGGGTCAGTAATATCGGATTCGCTAAAATTCCCTTTATAAATCATCGAGGGAGTTTGATGATGCCAGGATGTTGAAAACTCATTTATTGGTGCAGTTTTTAATTCGAAACGCTTTTCTAATGCTTTCATATCCTGATTGAAGTTTTCTAAGTATATATAATTGGTTACATATTTTTCTTCATCAGCTATATATTGTTGTGTGAAATGAGGGTTAATACTATTTGCTTGTGCCCCATTAATAAGTAGATAGTATAGAAATTGTTTAAATGAGAGCCCTTTGGACGAATTTTCGTCTTGATATAGAAACTTTCGGATAGGCTTCCATTCGGGATTTTCTATATAAGGAGGTGCAATTAAGGATACGAAAGAACTGACTGCTCTCTTATAAGGGTTACGAACAAGTTTAAAAGTTTCTTTTTGTTTTTCTCGTAACGCTATACCTAGCCGTAGACTATAGGCAGGCGCATTTTTGTATATATCATATTCATAATTATGAATGAAAGGGCTATAATTTAGAGCTGTTTGTAATAAATCAATTTGGTAAAAGAACCACTTGGCAAGAGAAGTACAACCACTTTTTTGGCTCCAAAATAGAATGATAGGAAACTTCTTATGATAGTGTGGATTTCTTGAATGAGCATTGATGATGTGTAATAAGGTAGGATCGAACAACCCCTACACCCCTTTCGGATATTTTAATTATATGTATGGAAAATAAAGAGGAATATGAGTAGCTGTTTCATCTTTTCTAAAAAAGCGAAAGATTAATGTTGACTATTACTGAATAGGGGTGTAATATAAAACAAGTCGCCGATGACAACAACGTTGAAAGCGACAAACGAAATGAAAAACTTAGTTGACATTGAAAGATGAAAATGTTAACATAAGGAAGTCGCAAATGAGCGACTAAGTAGTTCTTTGAAAACTGAACGAAACAA
>NZ_JAKUFF010000151.1:0-3008 GCF_022663305.1 Bacillus cereus group sp. BfR-BA-01408
CTACTTCTTGTACTTTTGCTTCTTCCTTAGGTTTTGCTACCTCTTGTACTTTCGCTTCTTCCTTAGATTTTGCTACTTCTTGTACTTTCGCTTCTTCCTTAGGCTTTACTACTTCTTGTACTTTCTCTTCTTCCTTAGGTTTTGCTACTTCTTGTACTTTCTCTTCTTCCTTAGGTTTTGCTACTTCTTGTACTTTTGCTTCTTCCTTAGGTTTTGCTACTTCTTGTACTTTCTCTTCTTCCTTAGGTTTAATTGTTTCTTTTGCCTTTGTTACCTTCTGTGTTTTAGCTTCTTCCTTAGCTTTAACCATTTTTTGCACTTTCGCTACTTGCTTCGTTTTCTCGTCAGCTTTTTTTTCAACTGGTGCTGTACTAGATAAGAAAGAAACATTTACATAAGCTGTTTTTCCTTTATACTCAAATTGTAGCCATCCATCTTTTACTTGGTTCGTTGATTCAATTACATCATCTTTTTTCAGTCTGCCAAGAATTTTTGATTCTGTGTTTGCTTCCGTACGAACATTTAATAAATTTGCTGTTACATGGTAAATATCTTTTGTAAACTCCGAGCTTACAAATACTTCTTTACCATTCAACTCAATTTTTGACCAGCCATCTTCAGTATTGATGACTTTTAATTCTTGCCCATTTTTTACCTTTTCGACTACTTTTGATTCCGTAGTCGGTTTTTCACGTACGTTGAGTACATCTGCTGTTACGATCGTTTCTGCGGTAGCAGTTGTAGTAAATGCTCCCAATCCGAAAACAGTTGCTGTTGCTGCGCCAATTACTTTTTTCATATGAGCCTCCATTATATTTTTTTGAATTCTATCAAATGCTTCCATAAATTCATGGAAGTATTTGTAACAATATATTAGTACCACTTAATATACTGCTATTAAAACTCCTTACTCCAATACTATCAAATTCTTATTTCTAATTCTATATATTATAAATTTCCTTATTTTCTATAAACGTTTTATGCCCTTCTTCACACTATATAGTTGTCGCAATTCCCGCCAAAAACAAACTGACGATTGCTAAAAATTGAGTAGTGACTATAGCCCCCTCATAATCTTTCACACTATATTCGCTCGTTTTTTGCAAAAAGTTCATTTTACATAAAAATTTATTTATTACAATAAGAATATAAGATATATTTTTAAAAAAGGAGGATTTCAAGAATGAATAAAGAGGATAAAATTCACGCTGAAAAAGTGTTAAACAATCTCTTCATCGGATCACAAATTGATGGATTACAATTTGGTATTTCTCCAGGCACTATAAAGATTCATTTCAAAAATTTTCACGCCCCCGTTGATTATGACGGACAATTATATATCAATATCGAATCAAAATGGTGTTTATTTAATAAACCTCCAAAAAGATATCCATTAAATGAAGATGAATTTGAAGATTATTCTGAGGAAGAAGAATATGAGAGAATATTTGAGATAAGAAGACAAAAAGTTACCGATATACAACTCGGCTTAGAAAGCCCTTATTTAATTGTTACATTAGAGAGTGGACAAATTATTTTTGTAAATGGTTTTCATGATTATTATGAATGTTGGCAAGCTGGTGTCCAATATGAGCAATGGCTTGTAGTTGCTGCACCTGGGAATGAAATCGCCACTTGGACTCCCGATGAGTTTATCGATAAATAAAGTGAAACTTTAATCAGTGGGGGTTTTCTTCATCCCCCACTGATTATTAGTTGAACCAATCGGACTTTTATGAGCAGTCGATCCCCCACCTAACTTCTCTGCTTTCGCTGAATTTTGAGGTGGGGGTCTTACTGCCCATTAAAGTCGGATAAACTAGTTTCACGAAGAAGAACCGAAGATATTTTATGAAGTACTATACTAATGAACTACATAACTATTTCTATTACTATTACACGTAAACAAAATGACTATTTTACTTTAATAGAACTCACTTTATTAAAGCTGAAAGGATGATATTGATAGCATGTGTCCATGATTTTGGAATAATTGATGATTTTACTTCTCGAAAAAATTACGAGGATTATACACCAGAGAAATATCATTGTATTTCTGTTGATGATGATATTATCAGTAGTTTAAATCAAAATTTATCAATTATGAAAACCTACTTCCATACAGTCAAAAATCAGGAATGCGGTTTAGTCTATTACGGTATTACAATTATCCCACCTGAATCATTAGCAATATTCTATGAAACAGTTACATCTTCAAAGTTCTTCAAAAGTTCTGATGAGCTGAATGAGTTAGCTTTAAAAATTGTACAAGCTACAACAGAACAAAAGTACATGATTCATTATGGGGTTTAAATGTAATACAAAAAAACTCTTAGGATTTCTCCCAAGAGTTTTTTGTATAGTACTAATAAATTTATTCATTAGTCATTTAGTCAATGCTTGAACCTATACCCTCATCTTTTACAAGTGAGGGCGCTCCTATTAATCTAAATAAGCGTCTCCTTCCCAAGCTTCCAACTAAACCATCTCCCATGCCCTTCTGTTTCTCCGACTGTTTCACGATATTCGTTTCCGTTAATATAATAATCAATATGAAGATCCCGGTCCCACATGTTGTTATATAAGTGGAATACATCACGTTTTGCACCTATTTCTTGGATTTGTTTTTCCAGCTTACGTTTTATTTGTTCAGGTATTTGATTTGCGACGTGTGTATGGAAAATACAGATAACCGCCTCTTCACTTATTCGTTCAATGATAGATGATAATAGCTCTACACCGTCTCCTTCTATTAATTGAACAGATTTATTTTTTACTAAAGATGCAGCTTGGTCAAACAGTTCAAGCCTTTCTTTATGTTCTGGCCATATGAGTGCACGTAGCCATAAATAATCTTCATCACTATGTAAATCATTTACATGTAAATCTAGTCCGATTCTTTCTACGACAGGTGGACTTTCTTTTAATAAATGAGGCACATTCTCCCCTCTTATTTCAGAAGTTACATGTACATTCGAATTTATATTTCCGTATGTTTCATCTGTACC
>NZ_JAKUFF010000152.1:0-2819 GCF_022663305.1 Bacillus cereus group sp. BfR-BA-01408
TATATTGGATAAAGATAAGAAGAAGTAATATTTTGATGTAGGAGCGCCCTTTTTAATTATGTGGGGCTCCTTTTTTATGTTTTTATTATGGTACGTGAAATTATATCAACGTTTTTTCAAATATATCGACGTTTCGACAAAAGATGTCGACTTACCGACACTATTTGACATGATTTCCTCTAATAAAGTGAAACTTTAATCAGTGGGGGTTTTCTTCATCCCCCACTGATTATTAGTTGAACCAATCGGACTTTTATGGACAGTTGATCCCCCAACTAACCTCTTTGCTTTCGCTGCATTTTGAGGTGGGGGTCTTACTGCCCATTAAAGTCAGATAAAAAACTGCCTCTTATTTAGAGACAGTTTCTTTCAAATCTTTTAATGTAATGACATCAGCAAACGCTCCAAACACTACGTTATGATGCTTCACAATGTCTTCAGCACGTAACACCTCTGTATCAAACGTACTATGTGCATCGCTCACTAACGTTACTTTATACCCTTCACTAAACGCCCTGCGAGTTGTCGTATCCACACAATACTGCGTTTGCATTCCTGAAATGATAACATGATCGATTCCCTTGTCTTGCAATACTTCTTTTAGGTCCGTCTTGTGGAATGAATCTGGGGTCGTTTTTTCAACAACACAATCCCCTTCTAGTGGAGCGATTGCCTTATGAATCTTCCACCCCTCTGTACCCTTTTCTAACGGATGATCTTTCGGTCCATTATGTTGCACATAAATTACCGGAATATCATTTGAACGGCATTCTCCAATAAGCTCTTGCAATATTTCTAAAAACTTTTCCCCATTATGTACTGGCATTCCTGCTGTATACATACCTGCTTGCACATCGATTACGATTAATGCTTTTTTCATTTCGCGCAGCTCCCTTTGTTTATATTCCATCATCCAACAATCTTCTAATACCCCTTCATGCAGTTCATGTTCTTTTAAAACCTTTACCTTTTTAAATCCACATTTTTCATAACACTTTATTGCACGTTCATTATTTACTTTCGGGTCCATTGCAATGGCTTCTGCTCCCGTGTTCTCCATAATATATGTAATTGCTGTCTGAACGAGTTTCGTTCCAATGCCTTTTCCCCAATAAGTCGGTTCTCCAATAAATTGATCCATTCCCCATACATGTTGCGATTCTTCATAGCCATATAATGTTTTCCACTCCGAATCAACTGGATACATTTGAATATAACCAATTGGCACATCATCAAACTCTATTAAACATCTTTTTTCATGACTGTTTGGATTATGTATGAAATGATCCAGTACCATATCTACTGATTGGGGATTATCTCGTCCTTCGTAATATTGCAGGACTTCTGGTTCTGTTAACCATTTTGAAATGATTGGTGCATCCTCTTCTTTTACGTACCGAACCGATACATTATCTTTTTGAAATAGCATATAATACCTCTTTTTAATTATTTATATTTTTCCTTTTTGTGAAATCTTTCATTGCACCTATTAATGCGTATGGTAACAATGTAATCGCAAAAAATGCTGTAAACACATTAAATTGAGGGATTTTATATGGCGTGAACCATTCTGTGAAAAATTGAGAATTTAATACTCTATTAAAAAATTCTCCGTCAGGTCTAAAGTTTGGTGCCCATGCAGTTACTTCACAAATAATAAACAGTAATTGTAAAATTATAAATGCCCCTAGATAGCGAAACCATGTCCGTTTCCAAATCGGCTGCGCCCTATTTAATTTACCTTCCATTTAACCCCCACCTTTTTTATTTGCATCCTTATTAATTATACACTTTCTACGTTTAATTTGTTAAAATTTTCTATATAATCATTCATGCTGGGGGAATTCACTATGTCTAATCCTATACATAAATCAACATTAATCATTCTTAGAGGAAACTCCGCAAGTGGTAAAACAACAATCGCAAAGCAACTACAAGAATATTTCGGACAAGGGACACTTTTAGTATCACAAGATGTTGTACGTAGAGATATGCTTAGAGTACACGATACGATGGGGAATTTATCACATGATTTACTATGTGAAATTACAAAGTATGGAAAAGAAAAATGTGAACTTGTTATTTTAGAAGGTATTTTAAACAGTCGAAGATATGGTGATATGCTGAAAGAATTAATACATTTTTTTGAAGGAAACGCGTATACATATTACTTTGATTTATCGTTAAAAGAAACGATTCGACGACATAACACAAGGGAAAAAAAGCATGAATTTGGTGAGGATTCCTTAGAAAAATGGTATAATCCGCACGATACAATTGAAGTTGCTAGGGAAACTATTTTTACAGATCACTTCACGCAGAAAGATATATTTGATGTGATTCTTAATGATATTATGGTACGAAAATAAGACCGACAGAATATGTCGGTCTTATTTTCATTATGTTATATTCTAGATTTGTTATAAAATTTTCACTTTAACAGTTTGTCTTCCCCAATCCATAGCTTTACTTTTTGAGCCCATTAAAACATCAATGCGATTACCTTTAATTGCACTTCCGGTATCTCCAGCGATTGCTTCTCCATAACCTTCTACCCATACTTTAGATCCTAAAGGAATTACTTTCGGGTCAACTGCGATAATTCTCATATTCGGATTAGCCGTTAAATCATGCCCCATCGCAGTTAAAACGCGTCCACCATATGTACCATTTTCACTTGGATCAGCAGTATATGCTGTCGCCACCACTGTTAATTCACGTTTAGCGGACTGCGTGTTATTTTTAGACTCTTCTTTTGCCTTTATTGCTTCTCGGGCTTTTGCTTCTTCCTTGGCCTTAGCTATTTCTCGTGCTTTCGC
>NZ_JAKUFF010000153.1:0-2661 GCF_022663305.1 Bacillus cereus group sp. BfR-BA-01408
GTACATTATTCATTTTCCGGATTTTTATAGATGAAATACAGAAAATCGGATGGATTATTATGTTTTTATATGTATATTATTGGGTGTTTTTTAATTTAAATGAACAAATGATAATTAAGGTATAAATATGTTGAAGTTAATTAGGTTACTGTATAATTTGTAGAGGTACTATATTTAATAGGGGAACCTGCTATACTAAGTGAAGAGAATTATGAAATATACACTAGAAAAAATAAAAAATTATATTAGTGCTTTACCGGATATCGTTATATATGTGGAAAATAGACAGATCTGGTTTAAATGGAAAGGTGAGCCCTTTCTTGAATGATGTAAAGTATCTATTATATAATATGAAACAATTTTAAATTCTTTTTATGGAGGTCAACAATGCCAAAAATTACGGTACTAATGCCTGTATATAATGGTGAAAAATATTTAAGAGAGTCTGTTGATAGTATTTTGAACCAAACTTTTACAGATTTTGAATTATTAATTATAAACGATGGATCAACAGATAGTAGTATGGAGATTTTGAATTCTTATAGTGATTCACGAATAAGAATAGTGACAAATGAAGTAAATTTAAGGTTGATTAAAACATTAAATAAGGGAATTGATTTAGCAACAGGAGAATATATTGCTAGGATGGATTGTGATGATATAGCAGATCCAAAACGTTTAGAAATTCAATTGCAGTATATGGAGAAGCATCCTGATGTTGCAGTTTGTGGAACGGGTGTTAAAGTTATAGGTCAGAATCGAAAACCGTGGCAAATTTCAGGCTCTTCAGAATTAATAAGAAATTGTTTGTATGTTCGAAGCTGTATGATTCATCCATCTGTGATGATGCGCACGGAATTTTTAAAAGAACACAACATTTATTATGATTTGAATTACTTACATGCTGAAGATTATGAGTTGTTCCAGAGATTAAGTGAGAAGTATAAAGTAATTAACTTAGAGGAGCCACTACTGAATTATCGTTGGTCAGAAACAAGTGTAAGTAGTCTTAATGCCTCCGATCAAGAGGTTATGGCCGCAAAGATTTCTACAGAGGCTTTATCTCGTATTGGAATTGAATTTAATCGCGTACCATTTGCAAGGGGTACATTAACGAAAGAAGAATTATTAGAAGTAAAACGCCAATTAGAAGAACAATATCATAAGGCTAACAAAGAGGATAAAAATATTAAGCAAATATTCCAATTTCTATGGCTTGATATGATTCTTAAAGGAACGAATCATGGTTTATGGAATATAAAAATGTTATTTTCTCCTAAATTTTGTTCTATTTTATTGATGGATAAAGGCCTCCTGACACGTATAATTGCGAAGAGTTTACTGAAGAAGTAATTGGAATCAACTCAATGTTGAAATATTATAATGAGAACAGTTTTTATAAGTTTAAAAATAAGAAAAGAGACGTGCTATTCAAAAGTGAATGGTACGTCTCTTTTTATTACGTCTTTAAGATTTTTTAAATTTAGATGTTAACTTAGAAAGAGCCATGAATAAGATTTCATCTTTTGTCAGGAATAACAACAGAGTATATGCAAGTCCATTTGTGACAACTAATGCTAGAAATAAAGGAATTGTTCCTGACACGTATAGTTGAACTGCATAAGAAATCGGAAAGAATGTAAGGGAATAGAATAAATATTTAAAGTTGGCCATCGTAAATAGGTGATAGTTTACCTTTAAATATTTTTTGATATAAAAATATATATACACAACAAGTAATAGCGTTGCAATTGTTGTTGTCAAAGTTGCTGTCGTTGGTGTAAATAAATTGATCTTTAGCAGTATTACTTTAAGTATAATATTTATAACCCCAAATATTAATAGCGCACGTACCAATATATGTTCTTTACGTTTAATGTACATAATTTGATTTCCAAGAATGGATTGGATACCTAATATAACCATGTAAACAGAAAAAATAGCCAATGTAGGTCCAGCAGCAGCATATTGTGCGCCGCCATAGATTACAACAATTAAATTCGAGACAATGATAATTCCTATAGCTGCTGGGAATAAGGTGATGAAATAAAGTTGAGATATTGTATTTAATAATTTATCATATGCTGTTTCATCATCACCTTCGGATAAGTAAGAAAGCCTTGGTAAGGTTACTTGTATAACGCTTAACATGAGTAAGTTAATAATAGACATAATTTGAAAAGCCATTACATAGAAAGAAACATATTTTTCGCCTACGTATTCTCCAAGGAAGAAGCGATCCAAGTGAGTATAAAGTATATGCGCATTTGAGAAGATGGCGATTAATAATAATGGTTTTAAATGTTTTTTGATAGTAATATTTGAAAAATCGAATTTTACAGTACGTCTTATATATATATAACTAATAATATTATTTAAGAAATTAGAAAGTACTAATAGTCCTGTAAATTGATAAAAATCTTGAGCAGTTTGTACAAAGATAAAAAGCATTACGACATAAATTAATTTTACAATGATGGTCTTTAATGTAATAAAGTCGAAATTTTCGTAGGCTTCATTTAGCCACTCTACATAAAAAATATTTGCAATAAAGTTAAATCCAAATATGAGGAGGATATAAAATAAACCTTTTTCCGCATATCCGAAGTAACTAAATAGTAAATATGCTCCAAATGTTAATAAATTCGTGAAGATACTTAA
>NZ_JAKUFF010000154.1:0-2544 GCF_022663305.1 Bacillus cereus group sp. BfR-BA-01408
CTTATCCCGCTCGCATTAGGATTTGAAGGTAGCGGCTTAATTTCTAAAGGACTTGGTGTAACAGTAATTGGTGGATTAACAAGTTCAACATTATTAACACTTCTTATTGTTCCAATCGTTTATGAAGTATTAAGCAAGTTTAAAAAGAAAAAAGTAAAGTAACAAAAAAATAACCTCGCTAATTGCGAGGTTATTTTTTATTTCCAAACAAGATTAGGAAATCACCATAGCCTTCTTTTTCTAATTCCTCTTTTGGAATAAATCGAAGAGCTGCTGAATTTATACAATAGCGAAGTCCATTCGGTCCTGGGCCATCTGGAAATACGTGCCCGAGATGTGAATCTCCTTCCTTACTTCTCACTTCTGTACGCGTCATATTATGACTCACATCCATTTTTTCCTTCACACTAGCTGACATAACTGGCTTTGTAAAACTAGGCCATCCACATCCACTATCAAATTTATCTAGAGAAGTAAACAAAGGTTCACCTGAAACGATATCTACATAAAGACCTTCTTCTTTATGATTCCAATACTCATTTCGAAATGGTGGTTCTGTACCATTTTCCTGTGTTACATAAAATTGCATCTCATTCAGTTTTTCCTTTAAATGAGCATTATCCTTTGGCCAATGTTGCTTAATAAACGCATCTCGCCCTGAGCCCTTACGGTATAACTCGTAGCGGAATTCATTTTTCTTATGATATCCTTGGTGATATTCCTCTGCGGGATAAAACGTAGCAGCTGGCAATATTTTTGTCGCAATCGGCTTTGAAAAGCGCCCACTCCTTGCAAGCCCTTCTTTTGAAGCCTCTGCTTTTTTATGTTGTTCTTCATTATGATAAAAAATCACTGTTTCGTAAGACTGTCCGCGATCGTGGAATTGCCCACCTACATCAGTCGGATCAATTTGTCTCCAATATATATTTAATAACTCTTCATACGGCATTTTATTTGCATCAAATGTAATTTGTACTGCCTCATAATGTCCCGTCGTTTCTGAACATACTTCTTTATATGTTGGATTCTCTTTATGACCACCTGTATAGCCAGAAACAACCTTTATAATTCCTTCCATCTCTTCAAATGGCGAAACCATACACCAGAAGCACCCTCCAGCAAATGTAGCTAATTCTACCTTTTCATTTACAGCCATTCTTTCACCCCTATTCTATCTTCTCCTTACAGTATGGCATAAGAAACATCATGTTATAAAAGAAAAAGCATCGAACATCGATGCTTTTTTCTCTTCACTTTATTTTTTCCCAGCGTCCTTCTCCATTTCATCACTTGTCACATCTAAGACATCTAATAAGAAAATGAAGATTGGAATACCGATAATTAATCCCCATACACCTAAGAAGTGTTCCGAGAAGATTAATACCATAAACGTATAGAAAATTGGTAAGTTTGTTTTTTGCGACATAAACTTCGGATTTAACACGTAACTTTCAAGCGCATGAATGACTGTTACGATAACTAAAATATAAACAACGTACATAATACCGCCGATATTGTAAGCAATCATACAAAGCGGGAATAACGAAATGATAACCCCAGCTACTGGAATTAAACCAAGTAAGAAGATCATTAACGCTAAACCTAATAATTGTGGGAATCCTAATATCCATAATGCAATAACGGATAAAACGCAGTTAACAACTGCAATTAAAAATTGGGCTTCGATTACTTTTCCGAATGAACGTGCAAATTTCTTACCGAAGTACTCGATTTCAGTATAGAAAATTGCAAGTCTGCTCTCTTTAAATTTTGCAGTAAAAGCAACGATACGAGCTTTCTCCAATAAGAAAAATAAACTTAAAATTAAAGAAAGTAACACTTGAAGGCCAAATTTCCCAACATTCGTAATCGATTTATACAAAATGTCAACGCCTTGTCCTACATACTTCGAAAGTTCCATATGATTAACAGCATTAACTGCATACTTAATTAATTCACTGTCCGGTGGGTTTCTTAAAAATACGTTAAATTGATAAATCAATTGTGAAATTTGTATCGTTAATACTGGTAAATATTTAAATAGCGTAATAGCAATTCCGCCAATTAACATAACATATAGAAATGCTATAATGAGCTTTCGATTAATGGGCATAAAGTGGTCTAATTTGCGAGAAATAAACTTTTGGAATCGATCCATTAAATACGTAAGAATAAACGTAATTAATATTAAATTCAACATACTTTGCAGCCCATATAATACGAGAGCAAGTATTACTAATACGAGTAACCTCTGAAATCCTTTGCTTTGAAACAGGTTTTTTATTTGCATAATCGACGAGTACTCTCTCCTGTCCTATAAAGTAAAACGTTAATAAGTAGATTTTTCTCTCTTTTCTACTTTTAATTATTCATTCATATTAAGATTTTTATAAGCTCATTATACGCCTACCTTAGCAGATCTATAGTAGCTTACTTCTTATTTTACAATACAATGACCTAATTCAAAACGTATTCTACACAGTATTAATGAAGATTTAAGGAAACTTACATTTTTTCAAAATAGGTCTTACCACTACTGTAACA
>NZ_JAKUFF010000155.1:0-2454 GCF_022663305.1 Bacillus cereus group sp. BfR-BA-01408
GCGTTCGATGTAGGAGATAAGACTAACTGGACAACACAAAACGAGAAAATTTGGCCAACGAAAGATGAAATAGCGAAAGGCCAATATTTACTTCATCACGATAAAAAAGGTGCAGAATTAGCAGTTGATCCATCACCTGTGTATAAGAATTCTGGTGGAATTTATGCTGGCTTTAAAAATTATTGGTTCCGTGTAACGGCGTATAGTAAAGTAGGGCATGCTGAAAGTGAAATTTCTCATGAATTTGTGCCTAAATTTGCTCAAGACTTTGGGTTTACAGGGATGTTTGATTACTGGGCATCAGTTCCAGTACTAAATGGTAAAGTAAATGCTACAAATGGTAACTTTATCATGAGTGAGAAAGATATTACGTTATCTGGGCGCGGACCGGATGTATCAGTAGAAAGAACGTATAATAGCCAAAGTAAAAAAGTAGGTCTATTTGGTACAGGGTGGTCTAGTGGATTAGAAGAAAGAATTTTGGCTGAAGGAAATGGAAACTTACTATTAATTTCTGCCGATGGCGCAAATATTACTTTTACTAGAACGGGAGATAATGCGTATCAAGCTCCTACTGGTATATATTTAGAAATTAAACAAGTATCAGGCGGATATGAAATAAAAGATAAAGACCAAACGGTTACTTTCTATAAATCTGGCGATGCGCAAGGGCGTATCCAGTATACAAAAGATAAATATGGAAATACGACGACGTATGAATATGATGGTGAATTCCGTTTATCAAAAGTGAAAAATGCTTCTGGTAAAGAATTAGTCGTACAATATGATGGGAATAATAAAAAAGCAGTAAGAGTAATTGGTCCAGATAACAAGACTCTTACATTTAATTACGATGGAGATTTCCTCGTTTCTTCTACAACACCAGAAGGAAAAGTATATAAGTATGGATATGATAATGGGGTACTAACATCTATTTATGATCCGCAACATACAGATGCAAAACCATATAAAACATCGTATGCATACGAGAATAATAGATTAGTAACAGTAACGGACCCATTAGGGAAAGCTACGACATTAGCATATAATACAGATGCGAAAGAAGTTACGTTAACGAATCCTAAAGGGCGTAAAACTGTTTATACGTATAACGATGCTGGAAACCCAGTCAAAACAGTTGAAGATTCTGGACGTCTAAATTTAACAACAACGTATGAATATAATGTAAATAACCTAGTAAAAACAACTACCCCGAAAAATCAAACAGAAACAGCGACCTATGATGGTAATGGGAATGTAACTTCTGTTACGGATGAAATGGGAACAGAAAAGTTTGAGTACAATAAAGACAACGGGCTTATAAAAGCGACAGATAATGAGAATCGTGAAACAACAGTTGCGTATAAAGCAGCGAATACAGAAGTGTCTGAAACTAATCAAGCCGCAAATACATCATCTTTCATGCAGTATGATCAGTTTGGAAATCCAATTGCAACAACTAGAGAGCTAGGAACAGGAGAAAACCTGATTCAAAATCCAAGCTTTGAAATGAATGATACGGAAAAATGGGTACCAGTAAATGCGAATAATTCTGGATCTATTATAAAAGATGCAACACCGGCACCAGGTGGTCTGGGCGGAGAATCATCACTCAAAATTTCAACAAAAGCAACGAATAATGATTGGGGCTATATTGCTGCAATTCAAGAAGTAACGTTAGAACCAAATACAACGTATACGTTAAGTGGTATGATAAAAACGGATTTAGCCAATGGTGCTGGTTTCTTCAATGTACAGTTATTAAATGAAAACAGTGCTGGTGTAGATGGTGGATGGCATGATACTCGTCATAATAAAGTTCAAGGAACGAGGGACTGGGTTAATCGTCAAGTTACTTTTAAAACAACAGAACAAACGAGAAAAGTAAACATCTATTTACAAGTAGAAAATGGCGGTTCTGCTACGAGTGGTACTGTCTGGTTTGATAAGATTCAACTGGAAAAAGGTGAGGTTTCTTCTAGCTTTAATCCAATTGAAAATAGTAGTTTAGAGAATATGACGGAAAAAGGTTGTATTCCAGGATGGATTCGAGGAGATGGAACAAGCTGTGATCCAAAAGATGTTTCTCAGCAAGAGAGCTTTACAGGACATTCATCTATTGTATTAGAGCGCAGCCAATATGGTGGTTCAAATGTAGGGTATGGCAAGCATGTAACTATAAATCAGAAAAAAGCAGAGCCAATTACACTAACAGGGATGTCTAAATCTGAAAATGTAGAGAATGATGCGCCAGATAAACTTTCTCGAGACTATGCGATTTGGGCAGATGTGTATTATCAAGATGGTAGTGGGGCTAATTACCAAACGAAATTCCCAAGTGGGACAAATGATTGGAATCGTAGTGCAGTTGTGATTCCAGCAACAAAACCAATTAAACGTATGGAAATCTATCTTCTCTTTAGAAATAATAACAAAGGGAAAGTTTGGTTTGAT
>NZ_JAKUFF010000156.1:0-2443 GCF_022663305.1 Bacillus cereus group sp. BfR-BA-01408
ACATTAGGAAATCCTTGAGGTGCATCCTTTTTTACAACATAGCCGCTGCTCGTATAAGTAACAACTTGTCCGGCTTTATAGTTGGGAGCGGCTGCAAGACTAAAGGCGGTAGTACTTTGTAAGCCAGCTCCTGTACCCCCAGTAGCGCCGGTAGCTCCAGTGGGCCCAGTGATGCCGGTAGGTCCGGTGCTTCCAGTGGGTCCAGTAGCCCCACTTTCTACTAATACGATATAATCTGAAGAGACATTAGGAAATCCTTGAGGTGCATCCTTTTTTACAACATAGCCGCTGCTCGTATAAGTAACAACTTGTCCGGCTTTATAGTTGGGAGCGGCTGCAAGACTAAAGGCGGTAGTACTTTGTAAGCCAGCTCCTGTACCCCCAGTAGCGCCGGTAGCTCCAGTGGGTCCAGTGATGCCAGTGGATCCGGTGATGCCAGAAGGTCCAGTGCTTCCAGTGGGTCCGGTGATACCGGTAGATCCGGTGTTACCAGTGGGTCCAGTGTTCCCGTTAGAACCAATGGGGCGTCTGCCATCGCAACTAAAACAATTACGTGGGTACATGCATGTTCTCCTTTCTATATTTTGAAAATCTAGTTTTTAAAATAGAACTACTATATGTATATTAGGAATTCTATATTTTTGTGTGGTTGATTGTATTGTGTGTTTAGATTTTAACAGTAGGGTGAAAGTGTATCGTATATCGAATTTTTTTCTATTTTAAGTTTAGTAAAAAGAGATAGCTAAATTAGCTATCTCTTTAAAAATTTATAACCACCATTTTTCCTGTGGAACCAAAGTAACATCCACTTCAAAATTCTCTTTAAACCAATCATACATCAATGTTTCTTTCACTAAATATTCAGAGGCAGAGTGTGATACACCGATGAGTGACATATTCGTTTCTTTTACGTAATCCATAATGAGGGAGTATTTCTGTTTACCGTAATCATTGTCGATATGGCAATGGATTTCCCCTGTAATATATGCTTCAGCACCTTTTGCTTCTGCTTCTTTCATGAGAGAAACGACATCGCCACATCCCGCAATAATTGCAATTTTTTTGATAGAATCATGTTGTTTACCTTCGAAGTCTGTATAAGGAATATGGAAGAGATTTTTTAGACGCTTTTGGAGTGCTTCTGTGGATGTTTCATCTATTTCACAAATAAGGCCAACTGGCTCTTGTTCGGGGCCTTCATATGCAAAGCTGTCAACTACGTGAGCATGTAAGACTTTTGCAATTGAAATGCTCGTTCCATGCGTTTGATGAATATCCATTGGTCCGTGACATGTATATATAGAAAGTTGTTTTTCTTTTATCGCTTGCAAATATTTTTCAGGTATTGGAATAAAACCACGACCTGATTTTCCAAGCGGATCACCGCATTCCATTACAAGTGGGTGGTGCATAAAAAGTAAATCACCAGATGTGGATTGTGAAATGAATGTTTCAAGAACGTCATTTGTAGGAAAAACAGCTAAAAATACTTTATTTACAGTTTCAGCTCCTCGTATCATAAGACCGTTAAATAGCTCAATAAAATTGGCTTCAAAAAAATTTTGCCATGGAAATGGGATAGGATCATATACGGCCGGGATAAATCGACTAAAGGCACTGTCTTTTCCGTATTTTTCTATTTCGAATAAATGATTGAGTGATTGTTCTATTTCTTTTAAAGTTGGCATGTTATCCTCCTTGAATTAATTAGATGTTTTTGTTTTTTATAGCAAAATAAGAAGCGGATAGAAAACAAATAAAACCTAAAATCCAACCAATAGAAGGAGTATAGGGAAATATATGGTGTAATACTATACCGCTAGAAATAAAAAAGCTACCGAGTAGACCTAGGAAGATGGGGTATCGTAGTAATTTGAGCATGGGTGATACAACCTCCTTTACTACATACATTGTATATTGTTCATAATTTTCTGTATATATCTTTAAAGAAAAATGATGGTACAATATATGAAGGATACGAGAAGAGAGGATGAAGATTAGAGTATGTACGTTACTGTAACAGAAGCAGCATATAAAAAGATTGTGGATACGATTCCAAATGAAGCGAAATATATAAAGTTATTTTACGATAATGAAGGTTGCGGTTGTGTAATGAGCGGAATTATCGATTTAGTAGCTGTAGCAGAAAAAGATGAGCGCGATGTGGATATTGAATCAAGCAAGTTTAGCTTTATCGCAGATCGCACAAAGCTTGTATTTATGGATGATAAGTTAACAGTTGATTGGCATGAAGGTGGAGGGACTTTTCAACTGAAGAGCCCGAGCCAATTTTATAATCCAAATATGAAGTTACATGTTCGAGTGTAGTAAAGGAAAGGTGGTTCCAAAATGTATTTTGGAACCACTTTTTTTATTGAATAAGCTGCTATTTTTGTCGTTTTTTGTTGATAAGTCGATATATTTAAAAAATCGCTGATATAAT
>NZ_JAKUFF010000157.1:0-2429 GCF_022663305.1 Bacillus cereus group sp. BfR-BA-01408
TTCGTTCAGTTTTCAAAGAACTACTTGGTCGCTCATTTGCGACTTCCTTATGTTAACATTTTCATCTTTCAATGTCAACTAAGTTTTTCATTTCGTTTGTCGCTTTCGACGCTGTTGTCATCGGCGACTTGTTCTATATTACACCTCTAAGGTACAATCGTCAATACATTTTTATAAAAAAACTTCATTTTTCTAAAATCCTATTTACATATCTCTTCTATAAGAATATATAAGCAACCCATATAATACACTATGGGTTGCTTTCCATCATAAAAACTATTGTTCTTTTGAAGGTACCGAACAGCTTTCATCCGTACAAGACATATCACTTCCACCTTCTGAAGAGAGCTCTTGTAACTTAGGTACAGGATTCTCTTCTTCCCACACTTGCTGAAGTGCACCAACAAAAGTTTCAAGTGGTTGCGCACCTGAAATAGCATACTTTTGATTAATAATAAAATAAGGTACTCCTGAAATTTGATATTGTTGAGCAATCGCTTCATCAACCCTAACATCATTTGCATATGCACTTTTATCATTAATAACCTTTAAAGCTTCTTGTTTATCTAAACTTGAAGCTTCAGCGATAGTAGCAAGCGTATCCACATCACTTAAATTTTTCGATTCAGTGAAATATGCAAAAAGTAGATTCTCCGTAATCTCTTTTTCTTTCCCTTGATCTTTTGCAAATTTCGCAAGGCGATGCGCATCAAAAGTGTTCGTCGGCTTCATCTCATCAAAATTAAAACTTAAGCCCATACTAGCTGCATGATTTCCTAGTTGTATATTATTTCGCTGAGCTTCTTCAATACTAATGCCATACTTTGATGCAAGCACCTCATTAATACTTGTTCCAGAATAGATTGGAGCATTCTGGTCTAATTCAAAACTTTTAAACTCAACTTCAACATCCTTCTTATGTGGAAATTGCTCTAAAGCCATCTCTAATCTACGTTTCCCAATGTAGCAAAATGGACACACAAAATCTGACCATACTTCAATTTTCATAGAAACACCTCATTAACATGTAGTTTTCAATCATTGTAGCACCAGCACTAAGGAATTCAAAAATTTATGCTTCAAGCCTTATATACTACAACCTAAAATAAATTTATAAATAGAAAAACGATAATCAAAAGTATTACCTTCTGATTATCGTATATATAAATATAATTATACTTAAATATATCTCCCCACGAACTTCCATACGGTATTCCAATATGCATTTGAATCTATCTTCTCAGCTTCTCCATGTCCAGCACCTGGAACAATTAATTTCTCTTTTTCTACTTTTGCAGCATTATATACTTCATCTAACATTTCAAAAGGAACAAATGTATCCGCATCCCCGTGAATGAATAGCATCGGTGTTTTACTTTTCGCAACTTGTTTTACAGCTGAAGCTTCTTCTAAATCATATCCAGCTCTTAATTTTGTAACTGTATTAGCCGCATTCATAACAGGAAACTTCGGTAAATGGAATAAATCTTTTAGTTGATAAGTAAATTCACCAACAACAGTTGAGTATCCACAATCTTCAATAATAACTTTCACGTTAGAAGGTAAATCTTCACCTGAAGTCATCATTACAGTTGCCCCTCCCATTGAAACACCAAATAGTGCTATTTCAGCATTGGGGTCTTTCTTTACAATTTGTTGGATCCAAATCAAAATATCTTTACGATCGTGCCAGCCCATCCCTATATAATCACCTTCACTATTTCCATGCCCACGAAGATCTGGCGCTATAACGTTATATCCTTGTTCATAAAAATTCCGGATATATTTCGTCATTTTTGATGCCCTACTATCATATCCATGAACTACAATTGCCCATTTATGACTAGATTGTTCATTCATATATTCATAACCTGTTAATTTCAACTTATCGAAAGAATTTATCTGTAGTGTATTAGGTTTATGATTTGATACAAAGTTCGCATCCTTTTCTTCATTTGTAGCCAACACATCTCCTGATGCATTCACAGTTTCTACTAAGTGAGGGTTATCCTCTAAAAACTCTTTCTCTTGTTTCGCATTCAACGCATAATTATAAAAATAATTCCCGACTAACATATACACAATCGCTAGAAGGACTAAGGCTACTATAGTAATTATACCTATCTTTTTCATGTTATCTCCTTTTAAAAAATTAAATCTTCCTATATTAAAGTACTTCAAAAAACAACTGTACTATTTTAACATACCGATAGATTACTTCCACAAAAATAAAATAAAAAATCTTAAACTACATATCGAAATTGATGAAAGAAATTGAATATAAAAGAATAACTTGAGACTGATAAGAAGTTAGAAGCACAAAAAAGACGAGTCATTCTGACTCGTCTTACAGTTGCTTGGCGACGTCCTACTCTCACAGGGACAAGGTCCCAACTACCATCGGCGCTAGAGAGCTTAACTTCCGTGTT
>NZ_JAKUFF010000158.1:0-1912 GCF_022663305.1 Bacillus cereus group sp. BfR-BA-01408
ATCAAACCAAACTTTCCCTTTGTTATTATTTCTAAAGAGAAGATAGATTTCCATACGTTTAATTGGTTTTGTTGCTGGAATCACAACTGCACTACGATTCCAATCATTTGTACCACTTGGGAATTTCGCTTGATAGTTCGTACCAGTACCATCTTGATAATACACATCTGCCCAAATAGAGTAATCTCTTGAGAGCTTATCTGGTGCGGTATTTTCTACATTTTGAGATTTAGACATTCCTGTTAATGTAATTGTTTCTGCCTTTTGTTGGTTTAAATGTATATGCGCACCGTAGCCTACATCTGAACCACCATATTGGCTGCGTTCTAATACAATAGACGAATCTCCTGTAAAGCTTTCCTCATGGGAAGTATCTTTCGGATCACAACTTGATCCATCTCCGCGAATCCACCCTGGAATACAACCTTTTTCCGTCATATTCTCTACACTACTATTTTCAATTGGGTTAAAGCTTGAAGACACCTCTCCTTTTTCAAGTTGCATCTTATCAAACCATGCAGAACCACTTGAATCCGCTCGATTATAATCAACTTGTAGATAGATTCTAACTTTTTTCGTTTGGCCTGTCGTCTTAAAAGTTACTTGGCGATTCGTCCAATCTTTCTCGCCTTCTATTCTGTTATGACGTGTATCAAACCAATTATTCCCACCATCAAGAGGATTTCCATCTTCTTTTAACAACTGAACATTAAAGAATGCACCAGCATGCGTTAATGCTGTTTTCATCATCCCACTTAATGTATATGTTGTGTTGGGTTCTACTACAATATCCTGAATCGCACTATGGTAGCCCCAACCAGCGTTTTGCGCTTTTACCGTCATTTGTAACGATGAAGCTCCGCCCAATCCACCAGGTGCAAAGATTGCATCTTTTTTCAATGCCCCTTGGCTATTACCTTTTTCTTCTTTCCATCCATTCGTTATATCCATCTCAAAGCTTGGATTTTTAATCAGGTTTTCCCCTGTCCCTAGCTCTCTAGTTGTTTCAATTGGATTTCCAAACTGATCATACTGCATGAAAGATGATGTATTTGCGGCTTGGTCAGTTTCAGACACTTCTGTATTCGCTGCTTTATAAGCAACTGTCGTTTCACGATTTTCATTATCTGTCGCTTTTATAAGCCCGTTGTCTTTATTGTACTCAAACTTTTCTGTTCCCATTTCATCCGTAACAGAAGTTACATTCCCATTACCATCATAGGTCGCTGTTTCTGTTTGATTTTTAGGAGTTGTTGTTTTTACTAAATTATTTGCATTGTATTCATAAGATGTCGTTAAATTCAGACGTCCCACATCTTCAACTGTTTTCACTGGGTTTCCAGCATCGTTATACGTATAAACAGTTTTACGTCCTTTAGGGTTCGTTAACGTAACTTCTTTCGTATCTGTATTATATGCTAATGTCGTAGCTTTTCCTAATGGGTCCGTTACTTTTACTAATCTATTATTCTCGTATGCATATGATGTTTTATATGGTTTTGCATCTGTATGTTGCGGATCATAAATAGATGTTAGTAAACCATTATCATATCCGTATTTATATACTTTTCCTTCTGGTGTTGTAGAAGAAACAAGTAAATCTCCATCATATTTAAATGTAATCGTTTTGCTATCTGGGCCGATTACTCTTGCTGCTTTTTTATTATTCCCATCATATTGTACGACTAACTCTTTACCAGAAGCGTTCTTTACTTTTGATAAACGTGATTCCCCATCATACTCATATGTCGTCGTATTTCCGTATTTATCTTTTGTATACTGGATACGACCTTGTGCATCTCCAGATTTATAGAAAGTAACCGTTTGGTCTTTATCTTTTATTTCATATCCGCCTGATACTTGTTTAATTTCTAAATATATACCAGTAGGAGCTTGATACGCATTATCTCCC
>NZ_JAKUFF010000159.1:0-1834 GCF_022663305.1 Bacillus cereus group sp. BfR-BA-01408
CACCTGTTGCTCCAGTTGGGCCTGTTGCACCAGTTACTCCTGTTGCGCCACCAGAACCTGCTGGACCTGTCGCTCCTGTCGGGCCTGTTGCTCCTGTTGGGCCTGTTGCTCCTGTTGGACCTGTTGCTCCTCCTCCTGGACCTGTTGGACCTGTTGGACCTGTTGCTCCTCCTCCTGGACCTGTTGGACCTGTTGGACCTGTTGGGCCGCCTCCTGGCGTAGCACCAATTAATTGAGTTAATAAGTTTAATAAAAGTTGTAAACTTGCAGGGTCAATAATTAATGAGAAGAAGAATGGTGCAAGAGCACTGTAGAATTGTTGTAATAAAGAAAGTAATTGACCTAAATTTGGATTAGGAGATTGTAGTAAGTTAATAATACTTTGAATTAATTGTTTTAAGAAATTTCCTTCTGGAGAAGGTGCTAATTCATTTAGTAAGTTCAATAGCTGAGTAAACAAATTGAGTAAAGCTAATCTGTTTGCATCACTTGGATTTGCAAAAAACGCTGCAATTGCCGAAATTAAAGAGTTTAGTAAAGTAATTAATCTACCTAATTGCTCACTAGTAATTGGAACTGTTTGTGGATTGTTACAACATTCTGGAGTGAACACAATCGGATTATTGCAGTTATTATGACCAAAACAATTATTATGTGACATTTATTTCCTCCTTACTTATTTTATATTTGAGTGTCTTCCTATTATAAGAGCTATACAATTGTGCATAGGTTTAATTCACTTAAAATAGGAAACATGAATGATAATTAAACTTTAAAAAGTTATTTAATTATGTTCATGACTCACATATTAATTATATGTTTTTAATAATTGACTGCTTAGATTAAACACCTAAACTTAAGAGTTTATTTTATTTTTCCACGTTTATCTCTTAGGTTCAAAAGCACATTTTAACTTGAGTATAAAAACTAAACATTGTCATATAACCACCAATTAACAACAATACCTTTACTAAAATTGTGTTCCTTCTATTATCATGAAGCCGTTTCTATTATCAAAAACTTTCATACAATATATTGGACAAGTTATCCCATACTTTGTTCAAAAAATAATTTAGGGAGTGAAAATTAATTGCCAATTATTCAACCATTTATGGCATCCAGAAGATTCACATCTACACTAGGAGCTGGAACCGGAACTGGTGCAGCTTTTGCAATTGCTGCTACAGCTTGTTTAAACGATGCTGGTACTACTGCAACTGCTTTTCCGACTTTTACGTATTATAACTTATATGTAAACGGCATTCTTCAACCTAGTGTGAACTCCAGTGTTACTACTGGACCTACTGGTGCTATTACAATTCCTGGCGGAGATGCATTAGACGGCGGAATTCCAATTACAATTGAATTTATCGTCACTTAGTTTTAACTACTTTAATGTAGAGCAAAAAGACAGATCCTTTTTATTTAAGAATCTGTCTTTTTTAATTAATAATGATAAATTGTAAAATAATTGAAGAACCTTGTGATGGTGGTTGATTATCTAATAAAGTTAGCTGACCAGTACTAACCTGATATAATGGTTGTGGTTGAAGTATTCCATTAATAAACAGATTAATGTACGAAACCTCATCAGGAGATAATATGTGAGTTGTACCATATTGAGCTAGCCCATCTGAATCTGTATATATAAGTTTTTCTCCATCTGAAAAAGTGTAAAATAATAAATTAGTTGTTGTTATGGGGCCAATAACTCCAGTTGGACCTGTTGCTCCTGTTGCCCCTGTTACTCCCGTTACTCCTGTTACTCCTGTTGCCCCTGTTACTCCTGTTGCTCCTGTTGCTCCTGTTGCTCCTGTTGCTCCTGTTGCTCCTG
>NZ_JAKUFF010000160.1:0-1568 GCF_022663305.1 Bacillus cereus group sp. BfR-BA-01408
TTGCTCTTGTTCAGCTTGTTTTTCCTCCGGTTTTTCTTCCGGTTTCGCTTCATCTTTTTTCTCTTCTTGTTTTGCTACTTCTTCTTGCTTCAGTTCTACTTTCTTCTCAGGCTTTACAACTGCCTCTTCACATCCGGCAAGTAGTCCGAGTGAAAGCAATAAAGAAATAAACCACTTCATCTTACTCATGTTGTCTCTCACCTTTCATAATAAAGTGAAACTTTAATAAGTGGGGGGCTTTTCCACCCCCCACTTATTATTAGTTGAACCAATCGGGCTTTTACGGGCAGTTAATCTCCACCTAACTTCCTTGCACTCGCTAACTTTTGAGGTGGGGATCTTACTGCCCGTTAATGCGGGATAAAATTAGGAGCAAATGATTGCTCCTAATTTTTGTTAAGCTGCTTTACGTCTCCATAATACATATGCAGAAGCAATACATAATACACCCATACCTACTTCTGTCGCTGCACTATGAGAAGATGCTCCTGTTTTTGGTAGTGTGCTACCGTTTCCGGATTTTTTATGTTTAACCGGTTCGTTATCAACAACAACTTTTACATTGTCATCTTTTGTTTCTTGTTGTTCTTCTGGTTGTTCAGTAACTTCTTTTTCTACTACAACATTTTCTGAGTCTACATTTGGTTTCTTATCGATTTCAATAACAGATTCCGTTGACCAGTCATAAATCGATTTTCCAAGGTCTTTAAACTGAAGTAAAGCTAATAATGCTTGCTCTGTTGCCATTCCGCTACCGGTTTGGTCGCCTGGTAACCATTTAAATTCACCATTTGGAAGTTGGTATGACAATAGATTTTGCACTGCCTTATGAAGACGGTTTTGATCTACCTCTTTCACAAGGGATAATCCAATAATAGCTTGCGCAGCACTATTAGAATTCTCTTGTCCATCAGCAGAGAAACCGCCATTTTCTAGTTGTTCATTATATAAGTATGCGACAGCCTTTTGCACTGCTGGTTTCACATCTGCTCGGTCTTGATAAGGAGCTAATGCTGATAAAACCATACCTGTTACATCAACGCTACTAGCACTATCTTTACTGCTTGCGCTATCATAAGTCCAGCCGCCATCTGTATGTTGCGCGTTTAAAAGTGCATCTACTAAAGCAACTCGATTCCATTTTGAATCTACTGGAATTTCATATTTTTTCGTATCAAATGCAAGTAAAGCAAATGTATAACCTGTAACAGAATTCACTTTATCTGATTCGTACAATTTTTGAACTAAATTATGTTCGCCTACCATTTTTGGGTCTGCATTCATTGCATTCATCATAATAATCGTTCTAGCTAAATCTGTCGCTGAAAAACGGTTAATGCGCTTTTCTACTTTTTCAGTTACAGCCTTAACATAATTTAATTTCGCCTCAATTGGAACATTCTTTCCAGAACGAGAAAGGCCTAAAGCTACCCAATCGCTTTCAATTCCATCTTGTAACATCTTTTCAGATGTTTTAGAGATTGCGTCATTTACTTGTGCTGCTGGAACTTGAATGTTTTCTTGCTTTGGTTGTTCTGGTTTTTTACTATCTTGGTCACCTTGGTTTT
>NZ_JAKUFF010000161.1:0-1529 GCF_022663305.1 Bacillus cereus group sp. BfR-BA-01408
CACCTGGATTCTCTGGACCTTTGCTTGTTTCTTTTTCATTTGTAATTTGAAGTTTTACTACTTCAATTTTTTGATTAGAAATCGTAAATTCAATTTCCTTATCAGATAACTCATAACCTTCTGGCGCTTGAACTTCTTTTAAAATATAATCTCCTGGCTCTAGTTCTTTCGAAGTTGCTTTACCATTTTTATCTGTTGTTAATGTGTCTATTTTTGTTCCATCTTTCAAAATTTCAAACACTGCGCCTGCTAATTTTTTATTTGTATCAGTAGCATCTACCTTTGTAATTTCTACTTGACCTTTAATTTTTTCTTTCACTTTTTCATTTAATACTTCTTGCTTTATTACTGTATTTGCAACAACATTTACTTCTACCGTCACTTCTAACGCTTTATAACCTTCCGGTGCTTTCGTTTCTTCTAACGTATACTTTCCTGGCACTAAGTTTTCGAATTTCACAACACCGTCTTTATTCGTTGTTTTCGTTTCTCCAACTACTTGACCAGTTTCATTTTTCAGCTTAAATTCTGCACCCTCTAGAACTTTTCCGCTCTCTGCATCCTTTTTGATTACTTGTAAGCTTCCTAGTTCTTTTGCATTTTCTACTTGTACTTGCACTACTTTGTTTGCTTCCACAACGACTTCAATTTCTTCTTTCAGCAATTTATACCCTTGTGGTGCTTTCGTTTCTTTTAATGTGTATGTTCCTGGTTCTAATTTCTGAGAGATTACTTTACCTGTTTTATCTGTTCGTAATGTCTCTACTTTTTTACCATCTTTATACACTTCGAATTCTGCGTCTGATAATACTTTCGCTTTATCTTCTGCATCTACTTTTACGATTTCGAATTGACCAAGACTCTTACTATTCGTTACTTTTACATCAACAATTTTTTCACCGTCAACTGTTACATGAATTACTTGTTTTGTTAACTCATAACCTTCTGGCGCTTTTGTTTCTTCTAACGTATATTCACCAGGCACTAGTCCATCTACTTTAACAATTCCAGACTTATCTGTTGTAATTCCTTCTTTTACAACATTCCCTTGCGCATCTTTCAATGTGAATTCTGCGCCCGATAAACGTTTC
Organism: Bacillus cereus group sp. BfR-BA-01408; assembly: GCF_022663305.1. NCBI lineage: Bacteria > Bacillati > Bacillota > Bacilli > Caryophanales > Bacillaceae > Bacillus > Bacillus cereus group sp. BfR-BA-01408. The sequence continues at coordinate 1,092 of NZ_JAKUFF010000161.1, forward strand.
GCTTGATCTTTATCATCCGTCTTAATAATTTGTAGAGAACCTAAGATTCTTTCGTTTTCCGCCTCTACTTTTACTACTTCTTTCTCGTTTTGTATTGTTACTTTCCATTCTTTATTTGAAAGCTTGTAACCTTCTGGTGCTTTCGTTTCTTTCACTGTATATTCACCTAATGGTAATTTTGGTGACATCACTTTTCCACTCTCATCTGTTTTCAGTTCCGCTACCTTTTTACCATCTTTATATACTGTAAATTCTGCATCTGATAATACTTTCGCTTTATCATTCGCATCTACTTTTATAATCTCAAATTGACCTGTTACTTTTTCATTCATAACTTCTTGTTTTACTACTTCATTTGCTACTACGTTTACTTCGACTGTTACTTCTACTGCTTTATAACCTTCTGGCGCTTTCGTTTCTTCTAACGTATACTTTCCT
>NZ_JAKUFF010000162.1:0-1426 GCF_022663305.1 Bacillus cereus group sp. BfR-BA-01408
CGATATAATTTCATATACCGCTGAAACAACTCAGAAAGATGGTCTACATCATTTCATATACCGTTAAAATAACTCAGAAAGATGGTCTACATCATTTCATTTACCGCTGAACTCTCCCAGAATGGAAAAAAGAAAAGACGCCACATAGCGCCTTTTCTATGAACGAAACGGAAACACAAGTATAATCGTTGTTCCTTTTCCAAGTTCGCTATCGATAGAAATCGTTCCGTTATGAGCATGAACGAGCTGCTTTGTAATAGCGAGGCCAAGTCCCGTTCCGATGTTGCTTTCTTCTGTATTTGTTCCTCTGTAATATCGCTCAAATAGAAGCTCTTTCGTTTTATCATCCATTCCTTTTCCGTTATCGGAAATAGATAGTGTAAATGAAGTAGCGTTTTGCGAAAGTTTTACGATGACGTTTGTCGTTTCGTTATTATGTTTTACCGCGTTTACGAGTAAGTTTTCGATAATACGCTGGAACCATTTTTCTTCAATGAAATATTGAATTTTGTTTGAGCTTGGTACGAATTCAATATTTTGATTTTGAAGTGTCGGATTATTAATGAATTGTAATAATACTTTTTGAACGAATTGATTCATTTCAATATTTACGTGTTGCGCAGGAAGACTGTTATTTTTTAATTGATACGTTAAGCTTAAATCATCAATTAATGTCGTCATATATTGAGATTTCTCTTTCATAACACTACCGAATTGTTGAATGTCACGATCGGTCCAGTTGTACTGCTTTGATTCTAGTAATAATGCGTAACCATATATAGAGCTAAGTGGTGTTTTTAAGTCATGCGTGAGACCGGTAATCCATTCCTCACGTGTTTGCTGCAGTACTTGCCTCATCGCATCATTTTTTTGGAGTGTAATAGAAAGGTGCTCTAGTGAACTTGTAACATCTCGAAACAAGCGGAATGACCATTTTTCTTTACCAGATCGCCTGAATCTGATAGGTTTCCCTTTTTTACTAACAGGTTCTTCGTACTTTCCGCCAGCTATGTTTTTAAGCCAGCGCATCGCATGTAATAACGGTTTTCCAAATTTATTACCGTACCAAATAGAAAGAATAACTAAATAAACAAATACGATAAGAAGGATTAATCCGCATCCAATTAGAAACTTTTTAGTAAATACATCTTCTATTTCATCATCTGGGTAGTAGTGCTCATTTTTGGCAGTTACAACAAGGAGATGATTGCTATTTGTGTCATAAAAGCTAGACGTGTTTTCTTTATGATTCCACGGTTCTTTTTCACTAAGAGCGGCTTGTATAACAGAAAATGTTTTTTTCTTTCCGTTTGGATAGGAGAATACTTCTTCGCCAACGCTATTAAAGATTTGAAGTGTTGCTTTTTCTTTAGTAAGTAAATGCTGTTCTTCTTCTGTTAATGTGAACGAATCCGTAGATACAGAA
>NZ_JAKUFF010000163.1:0-1402 GCF_022663305.1 Bacillus cereus group sp. BfR-BA-01408
CAACATTTGTACCAAATAGTGTGACGATAAATGGAACACCACAACCTGGATTTGACCCAAATGTAGGTTTCCTGCTTCCTAATATTGCAGCTGGAACATCATTGACAGTAACGTTCCAAGTTACGGTAGTTGCACCGTCTACACGCGGAGCAGTATTAAATACAGCATCTGCTACAGCCACTTTCTTATTAAATCCTTTACAACCACCTGTAACAACAACGAATTCAAGTAATACAACGGTAGTTACAATACCATTACCTCCTCCTGGCGAAGTGACAGCAACAAAAACAGTAAATGTTGCCGCTGGAGCTGTTGGAGATGTATTAACGTATACAGTGTTAATAACGAATGTAGGAATTATCCCTGTTACAGACGTACTCTTCCAGGATGTCATTCCAGAAGGGACGACGTTTGTTGACAACAGTGTAACGATAGGTGGAATACAGCAACCTGGATTAAATCCAGAAATAGGCTTTACAGTTACTCCGTTATTAAATACTGGTGCGAGTATTTCTGTAACGTTCCAAGTGACCATTACGGAAATTCCAGATAATGAAGTCATATTAAATGATGCTGACGTTACGTTTACTTCACAACCAAATCCGCAGGAGCCACCGATTACGCAAACGATATTAACGAATTTAGTCGTTACGACAATTAATATAGCTTCAATTTCTCCAGTGAAAATAGTAGATAAAGAGGCAGCGACGGTTGGAGAAATATTAACCTATGATGTACTAATTTCTAACTTTGGAACAGTACCGGCAACGAATGTTCAATTTCTTGATTCTAGTACGAGTGGTGTAGCATTTGTTCCAGGAAGTGTGAGTATAAATGGAATACCAGAACCTGGACTAGATCCATTCATAGGCTTTACAGTTCCAGATATACCTGTAGGTGATTCTGTACTTGTCACATACCGAGAGATGGTAACGAGCATACCTCAAGGTGGAACAGTTGTTAACTTTGTGGACGTTACGGCTACATTTGCTGTAAGTGAGACAGAGCCGCCTATTACTGAGATAACGACAAGTAACACGACATTAACAGAAATCAATGAGCCTGGTTTAAATGTATTAAAATCAGTAAGTCAGCCGGTTGTTGCGGTAGGCGATACAATCACATATACAACAGTAGTTCAAAATACGGGAACCGTGATAGCAACGAATGTTCAATATAGTGATGTATTACCTTCCTCTATAACATTCGTACCGAACAGTGTAACGATAAACGGTGTGTTACAACCTGGGTTCAATCCGAATAATGGGTTCACGCTTCCAGATATAAATCCAGGTGAAAGTGTAGAAGTCACATTCCAAGTAACAGTTGTTAGCGTTCCGTCAAACGGAACAATTGCCAATACGGCAAATGTTACTGGAAGCTTTATTTTAGTACCAGGAGA
>NZ_JAKUFF010000164.1:0-1386 GCF_022663305.1 Bacillus cereus group sp. BfR-BA-01408
CCCTCTACCTCCTCCATTTTTTCTAAAGTAAATATTTTATCGTCGCGGGGTGGAGCAGTCTGGTAGCTCGTCGGGCTCATAACCCGAAGGTCGCAGGTTCAAATCCTGTCCCCGCAACCAAGGTCCCGTGGTGTAGTGGTTAACATGCCTGCCTGTCACGCAGGAGATCGCCGGTTCGACCCCGGTCGGGACCGCCATTTTTACATAAAGGCTCGGTAGCTCAGTCGGTAGAGCAGAGGACTGAAAATCCTCGTGTCGGCGGTTCGATTCCGTCCCGAGCCACCATTTTGAAGTCGCAAGCCGGCTTAGCTCAATTGGTAGAGCAACTGACTTGTAATCAGTAGGTTGGGGGTTCAAGTCCTCTAGCCGGCACCACTTTCAAAATGAGCCATTAGCTCAGTTGGTAGAGCATCTGACTTTTAATCAGAGGGTCGAAGGTTCGAGTCCTTCATGGCTCACCATTTACAATTTAATGCGGGTGTAGTTTAGTGGTAAAACAAGAGCCTTCCAAGCTCTGGTCGAGAGTTCGATTCTCTTCACCCGCTTTTCAATTATGGGCCTATAGCTCAGCTGGTTAGAGCGCACGCCTGATAAGCGTGAGGTCGATGGTTCGAGTCCATTTAGGCCCACCATAATTGTTCCGCAGTAGCTCAGTGGTAGAGCTATCGGCTGTTAACCGATCGGTCGTAGGTTCGAGTCCTACCTGCGGAGCCATATTTATAGAGAAGTACCCAAGTGGCTCAAGGGGCTCCCCTGCTAAGGGAGTAGATCGCGAACGCGGTGCGAGGGTTCGAATCCCTTCTTCTCTGCCAGTAATTGGCCCGTTGGTCAAGTGGTTAAGACACCGCCCTTTCACGGCGGTAACACGGGTTCGAATCCCGTACGGGTCATACTAAAAGAGATAGCATAATCTGCTATCTCTTTTTTGTTGTGTAAAAGTAGCCTTTGGATAGTCTGCTTTTTTTTATGAATTAAAAGAAAGATGAAGTATTCGCTGTTACAGTTGGGAATACAGAGAGCTGTAAGTATAATCATGTTGTTTACCTTGACCTGTATGAGTATGAAGGAATGTTCACTTAACAAATCATACTCAAATTGAATTTTTATCTCGGCCGTATGCTAAAGCCTCCTGCACTTGGATAAACGGGTAAATCTCATAGCTGGGAAGATCCTAAGGAATTAGTTGTAGAGTTATTAGATACCGTTGAATAATAAAAATTGAAATATGGGTTGTTCAAACAAAGGATGCTGTATTAGGCGCTACGGCGGAAAATAAATAATATATAGAAGAAACTGTCTCTCAGTAGGTGATCTACTGGAGGCAGTTTTTTTATGCTGTCATTATTGTCGAGTTTTGTCGGTAAGTCGATATATTGCAAAAATCGC
>NZ_JAKUFF010000165.1:0-1377 GCF_022663305.1 Bacillus cereus group sp. BfR-BA-01408
GGTTGGCAAGGTGGACACGGTGGTTGGCAAAGCGGGCATGGATATTAAAACGAGGCTATAAAATCATTTTTTTATGCAAAGTTTGTATATTTTCATTTTTATTAGGTTATATGTTTTTTAGCACTCTTTTAAAAAGAGTGCTTTTTTTATTTTCCTTTGATTTAATTAACGAAAAAAAATATCTTGTATTCCTTTTATAACTTTTTTTAATAGAAATTTTCTATAAAACAATGGGCTTGCCTTCCAAACAAATCGTTATTTGTAACACTGCTATCAAAGGAAAGTGCTCGTGACATCTCGTTAATATTGAAAAACAGTAATAACCTATTGCGTTAAATTTTTTGAAAATTTAGGTTTAATATCTTTAAAATAGGTGTATTACATATTACATAACAACTAAATAAAAAATCTAAAGGAGGAAAAATACCATGCATAAGAATGAAAGAAAACCGGTTGTTCATGAATATGAAAATGAACAGGAAGTAGTTATGAAAGTAAAAGAGCTAGAATTGCAAGGGATTCACCAAGATGACATTTACGTCTTAACACATGAAAAACATCTAACAAAAAAGATTGCGGATGATACAAACACAAATAAGATCGGAGTAAAAGAACAAGGATTGGGCACAAGTATTATCAACTTTTTCTCCAAAAAAGGGGACGAACTCCGAAATCAAATGGAGGAAATGGGGTTGTCGAAGGAGGAAGCTAATTTATATGAAGAAAAATTAGATCAAGGGAGAATTTTACTTCTAGTAACAGCTGAAACACCAACGGCGAGTGATAGGCAGCCACAAAACTATCATTCTCTCTAATAGATTGCAACATCTGATAAATAGGTCAGGTAATTATTTTAGGTCGTAGCATGGAAGAAAATAAAAGTAGAGAAGGGTGAGAAAAATGAAACATACAATATTTAAATATGCTGTGATTGGGATTACGACCGGAATCATGGTCTCCTTATTAAAAAAAGAAAATCGGAAAGCTATACAAACGAAAGGAAAAAACGTAAAAGAAAAACTACAAGAAGGGAACATAAAGGAAACATTAGAGAAGGTAACTGAGACAAGTAAACAATTCTCTGTAACGGCAGCTAATGTTGCAAAACAAACATTACCACAACTGCTTACAGCCACACCAGTTGTCATTTCTACCATTAAAGATTTAACAGAAAACGAAAATAACAAAAAGAAAAAAGATGAAAAGGATTACGAAATAAATGAAAATAGTAAGGACTTAGACGGGGAGAAAACGAAAAATGAAAAGAAATATATGAAAGAAGGGAAAGAAGAGAGTGCTTAGATTTAATTCTAAAAAGAGAAAGTGAGGAAAAAAGTATGAAATCTCTGTATGCAATTGATGTAGGAATTGGCTTTA
>NZ_JAKUFF010000166.1:0-1374 GCF_022663305.1 Bacillus cereus group sp. BfR-BA-01408
CACACCCGTTCCCATACCGAACACGGAAGTTAAGCTCTCTAGCGCCGATGGTAGTTGGGACCTTGTCCCTGTGAGAGTAGGACGTTGCCAGGCAAAATGGAGGATTAGCTCAGCTGGGAGAGCACCTGCCTTACAAGCAGGGGGTCGGCGGTTCGATCCCGTCATCCTCCACCATATATGTCGGAGGGGTAGCGAAGTGGCTAAACGCGGCGGACTGTAAATCCGCTCCTTCGGGTTCGGCAGTTCGAATCTGCCCCCCTCCACCATTCTTAATTAATGGGCTATAGCCAAGCGGTAAGGCAACGGACTTTGACTCCGTCATGCGCTGGTTCGAATCCAGCTAGCCCAGCCATTAAGAGCCATTAGCTCAGTTGGTAGAGCATCTGACTTTTAATCAGAGGGTCGAAGGTTCGAGTCCTTCATGGCTCACCATTTTAACAAAATATGCGGGTGTGGCGGAATTGGCAGACGCACTAGACTTAGGATCTAGCGCCTTTGGCGTGGGGGTTCGACTCCCTTCACCCGCACTTTTAATAAAATAACTCATACATGTCTTGCGGAAGTAGTTCAGTGGTAGAATACAACCTTGCCAAGGTTGGGGTCGCGGGTTCGAATCCCGTCTTCCGCTCCAATTTTCAATATGACATGCCGGGGTGGCGGAACAGGCAGACGCACAGGACTTAAAATCCTGCGGTGGGTGACCACCGTGCGGGTTCGACCCCCGCCCTCGGCACCATATGCGCCCGTAGCTCAATTGGATAGAGCGTTTGACTACGGATCAAGAGGTTAGGGGTTCGACTCCTCTCGGGCGCGCTTTTAATAACGGGAAGTGGCTCAGCTTGGTAGAGCACCTGGTTTGGGACCAGGGGGTCGCAGGTTCAAATCCTGTCTTCCCGATATTCCCAAAAACATGGGGCCTTAGCTCAGCTGGGAGAGCGCCTGCCTTGCACGCAGGAGGTCAGCGGTTCGATCCCGCTAGGCTCCACTTTATTTATTATATGTCTCGGAGGTATACCCAAGTTCGGCTGAAGGGATCGGTCTTGAAAACCGACAGGCGGTGAGAATCGCGCGGGGGTTCGAATCCCTCTACCTCCTCCATTTTCTTTTAAAATGGTTTAGACATAAATAATAAAATATTTTTTCCTTCATGGAGGTATACCCAAGTTCGGCTGAAGGGATCGGTCTTGAAAACCGACAGGCGGCGAGAGTCGCGCGGGGGTTCGAATCCCTCTACCTCCTCCATTTTTTCTAAAGTAAATATTTTATCATCGCGGGGTGGAGCAGCACGGTAGCTCGTCGGGCTCATAACCCGAAGGTCGCAGGTTCAAATCCTGTCCCCGCAACCAAATGGTCCCGTGGTGTAGTGGTTAACAT
>NZ_JAKUFF010000167.1:0-1317 GCF_022663305.1 Bacillus cereus group sp. BfR-BA-01408
AGTTCTGCGGATACCCCGAAAAATATAACTCCTCAAACTTATGCCATCGATACGCCTTCAGTCTATAGTGACTGGAGACCTCCTCAAGTTTAATACATATTTACATAATAAAGTATATATAAGGCCCCCACTTAAATGGAGTATTTAGGTGGGGGTCTTTATATATTGGTTTTATAAACAATTAAAGAAAGCAAAGATGATACTTTTCTCTTTTTATAAAATAAGAAAAAAGTGTGTTATATGTATTGGCATTATAATCGCCCAGTGTCTAATAGACAATTGAATTTTTCTCGCATTTCAAAATATGTAAAATAACAAGTTTAAATATAGTCGTAACTTATAATATTTTTCATTAAATTTTACTAATTGTTATTAACATAAATTAACACGTATATTTTAGGTACAGAAAGTTAGATAGCAAGGAGGTAGTTAATCTGATGCTAGAGACAAAAAATTCTATAGATATGATAAACAATATAAATTATCATTTGGATCTTGGTAGGGGAAATAATCAACGTTTACAAGACTTTTCGAATGAACAAGACGTATTGCCATATCATGTTTACAAACAACTATTAAATAAACAAGCATCCCAAAAAGAATCGATTAGTCTAGCTCAACCATTTATTCATATTGATACTTTAGCACAAATTCTATATGAAGCATTTCATAATCAAACATTTACAGCTTTAGTACCTATTCTATTTGTTTTCCAACCGAATATTGTAACTGGTCTATCTACTCCAGGTGCTTATGCAATAGATTTTCATAATGATCATTTTATTCATTTAAAAGCCATCAATATTCAAGAATTTAAAACAGGAATAGGTGAGAAAAAAGGGCCTATAGCTATTGGATATATGATCAACCAAAGTACAAGCATTCATCATTCAAAAGAATTTTTGTATCCAAGGTTACAGGGCCAAACTACAGAGTGCATGTTAGCCTTACAAAAGCAATTACACATACATGGAGAGTTAGAAGATCAAATTCAGCTATCATTTGATTTCAAGAAAATAATGATGCCTTTAATAGTCTTACAATGGATTAAACAGACAACTTTATATTAAAAGAATAAAAAAGGTTGGTGATGCTGGAGATAGAGGGAAACATAAATTATCTTCTGTAACATCTAAACTTGCCACCAACCGTTATTAATAAAAATTGAAGTACTCTAACATTCATTTTCTGAATATTGAAAAAGGTGATTGCTATGTCTAAAAATGAAAAATTAAACAAATTACGTAATCAAGATTTAGATACAAAGGAATTGATTGGTTTAATCGATGAAAATGAATTAAAAAAGATAGCGGGTGC
>NZ_JAKUFF010000169.1:0-986 GCF_022663305.1 Bacillus cereus group sp. BfR-BA-01408
GGCTGGAAGTATGAGTTTAAAGATTTAGCAGCGTATGATGCAAATGGAGTAGCATACAAGTATGAAGTGAAAGAACAAGCAGTACCAGGATATGAATCCAAAGTAAATGGTTATGACATCACAAATACAAAAGTAGGTGAAACAAAAGTAGAAGGAACGAAAACATGGAAAGACGATAACGCGAAAGATCGTCCGGAAATGATCAAAGTAGACCTTTTACAAAACGGTAAAGTAGTAGATACAAAAGAAGTAACAGCAGAAACAAACTGGAAGTATACGTTTGAAAAACTCCAAGCATACGATGCAAACGGAGTAGCATACAAGTATGAAGTGAAAGAACAAGCAATACCAGGATATGAATCCAAAGTAAATGGTACTGACATCACAAATACAAAAGTAGGCAAAACAAAAGTAGAAGGAACGAAGACATGGAAAGACGGAAATGCAAAAGACCGTCCAACAATGATCAAAGTAGACTTACTACAAAACGGGAACGTGATTCAAACACACGACGTACTCGCAGTAATGGGTTGGAAATATATATTCGCAGATCTAGAAGCATATGATGCGGAAGGAAAGGCTTACGAGTATGAAGTGAAAGAACAGCCAGTACCAGGATATGAATCAAAAGTAAGTGGTACTGACATCACAAATACAAAAGTAGGTCAAACAAAAGTAGAAGGAACGAAAACATGGAAAGACGATAACGCGAAAGATCGTCCGGAAATGATTAAAGTAGACCTTTTACAAAATGGTACAGTAATTGCGACGCAAGAAGTAAGCAAAGCAACAGGTTGGAAATATGAATTCAAAGATTTAGTAGCGTATGATGAAAATGGAGTAGCGTACAAGTATGAAGTGAAAGAACAAGTAGTCCCAGGATATGAATCCAAAGTAAACGGTTATGACATCACAAATACAAAAGTAGGCGAAACAAAAGTAGAAGGAACGAAAACATGGAACGATAACAATGCAACAGATCGTCC
>NZ_JAKUFF010000170.1:0-980 GCF_022663305.1 Bacillus cereus group sp. BfR-BA-01408
GGGGAAGCTCCTTATGGAGCGAAGTCTTTGATTCCCCGCTGCCAAGAAAAGCTTCTAGCGAGATAAAAGGTGCCTGTACCGCAAACCGACACAGGTAGGCGAGGAGAGAATCCTAAGGTGTGCGAGAGAACTCTGGTTAAGGAACTCGGCAAAATGACCCCGTAACTTCGGGAGAAGGGGTGCTTTCTTAACGGAAAGCCGCAGTGAATAGGCCCAAGCGACTGTTTAGCAAAAACACAGCTCTCTGCGAAGCCGTAAGGCGAAGTATAGGGGGTGACACCTGCCCGGTGCTGGAAGGTTAAGGAGAGGGGTTAGCGTAAGCGAAGCTCTGAACTGAAGCCCCAGTAAACGGCGGCCGTAACTATAACGGTCCTAAGGTAGCGAAATTCCTTGTCGGGTAAGTTCCGACCCGCACGAAAGGTGTAACGATTTGGGCACTGTCTCAACCAGAGACTCGGTGAAATTATAGTACCTGTGAAGATGCAGGTTACCCGCGACAGGACGGAAAGACCCCGTGGAGCTTTACTGTAGCCTGATATTGAATTTTGGTACAGTTTGTACAGGATAGGCGGGAGCCTTTGAAACCGGAGCGCTAGCTTCGGTGGAGGCGCTGGTGGGATACCGCCCTGACTGTATTGAAATTCTAACCTACGGGTCTTATCGACCCGGGAGACAGTGTCAGGTGGGCAGTTTGACTGGGGCGGTCGCCTCCTAAAGTGTAACGGAGGCGCCCAAAGGTTCCCTCAGAATGGTTGGAAATCATTCGTAGAGTGCAAAGGCATAAGGGAGCTTGACTGCGAGACCTACAAGTCGAGCAGGGACGAAAGTCGGGCTTAGTGATCCGGTGGTTCCGCATGGAAGGGCCATCGCTCAACGGATAAAAGCTACCCCGGGGATAACAGGCTTATCTCCCCCAAGAGTCCACATCGACGGGGAGGTTTGGCACCTCGATGTCGGCTCATCGCATCCTGGGGCTGTAG
>NZ_JAKUFF010000171.1:0-964 GCF_022663305.1 Bacillus cereus group sp. BfR-BA-01408
CCGTCACTCCGGTTGCTCCCGTTTCTCCCGTCGCTCCTGTCACTCCAGTTGAGCCTGTTGCCCCAGTATCTCCTGTTACTCCTGTCGCCCCAGTTGCTCCTGTTGGGCCAGCTGGTCCTCCAGATGGGCCTGTTGGACCGGTTACTCCTGTTGGGCCTGTAGTGCCTTCCCCTGTCGCACCTGTTGCTCCCGTATCTCCTGTTGCCCCAGTCGGACCTTGTATTCCTTGTATTCCTTGTGGACCTTGCACTCCTTGTGCGCCCGTCGCTCCTTGTATTCCTTGTACTCCTTGCACTCCTTGGGGCCCCATCGGACCGGTTGGACCAATCCCTCCTTGAGCACCTTGCACTCCTTGGGGCCCCTCTGGACCTGTTGCTCCTATTTCCCCTTGTATCCCTTGAATTCCAGTTGCTCCTTGTACTCCCGTTGCTCCCGTTATCCCCTGCACACCTTGTATTCCCTGAATTCCTTGTGGACCTTGTGGGCCTGTTGCTCCTACAGGTCCTTGAATGCCTTGTATCCCCTGAGGACCCTCTGGACCCGTCGCTCCAACTGGCCCTGGCACACCTTGTATTCCTTGCGGGCCCTGAAGTCCCTCTGGGCCTTCTGGACCTGTTGGCCCTATATCACCCATCGGACCTTGTAGCCCTTGAACTCCCTGTGGGCCTGTTGCTCCTGATGGCCCTGGTACTCCTTGTATTCCTTGTGGACCTTGATCTCCTGTGGCCCCTGTTGCCCCTTGTGGCCCTATAGCCCCCTGTATACCTTGTGGACCTTGATCCCCTGTTGCACCCGTTGCTCCTTGAATACCCTGAACTCCTTGTATTCCTTGTTCACCGGTTACTCCCGTCGGACCAGGAATCCCTTGAATACCCTGCGGACCTTCTGGACCGGTTGGCCCAATTGGCCCTTGAATCCCTTGTATTCCTTGCAAGCCCTGTGCTCCCGTGCTTCCAGTCGGACC
>NZ_JAKUFF010000172.1:0-845 GCF_022663305.1 Bacillus cereus group sp. BfR-BA-01408
AAGTGGTTCTTACATATCCCGATGACAAAAGAGTACCAAACATTAGATTTCGCAGATGTAAACAACATCGTTGGTGTTGATTTAGGAATCAACTTCCTTGCAACCACTTATGATAGTCAGGGCAAAACAACCTTCTACAACGGAAATATTGTTAAACATAAGCGTGGTAAATTTAAAGCTACTCGTAAGCAATTACAAACACGACAAACACCATCTTCTCGTAAGAAAATAAAACAAATTGGCTCAAGAGAAAACCGTTATGTAACTGATGTAAACCATCAAATTACAAAGGCACTCGTTGAGGCATACCCTAGAGGTACTATGTTTGTTTTAGAAGACTTAACAGGGGTTCGTTCTGCGACAGAGAAAGTACGAGTGAAAAACCGCTATGTTTCTGTATCTTGGGCTTTCTATCAGTTCCGTCAAATGCTTGAGTATAAAGCTGAATTGAATGGACAAAAGGTAATTGTGGTAGACCCCAAATATACTTCCCAAACTTGCCCTAAGTGCGGAAACATTGAAAAAGCGAATCGTAATAAAAAGCTACACACTTTTAAGTGTAAAAATTGCCAATACCAATCAAATGATGACCGTATTGGTGCGATGAATCTACACCGTAAGGGAATTAAGCATATCAGTGTAGTTACCACAGGAGTATAGCTCTTGTGGTAGGGGCGAAGTCAACCGTCCTTATGCTCCACCATACTAAGGTAGGAGAGCATTGCTCGTTCGTACTACTGGGTAGGAATAAGCGTAGTTGCTCTCTATGAGGGTAGAAGCACTGTCGAACTCCGACAGACGCAAGCCCCCACTTCAAACGACCCGTAAGGGTGTTAAGTGGCGGG
>NZ_JAKUFF010000173.1:0-834 GCF_022663305.1 Bacillus cereus group sp. BfR-BA-01408
GGTGATTTTACTGTAGAGAAGTTCGGATCTGGTAACTCTTGCTCTTTTACAACTGTTACATCTGTAAATCCAACTTCTTCTAAACCACGGCGTACAGAAATATTTGATGTTCCGTGTAGTGGTGTGAAGACGATTTTTAAGTCTTTCCCAACCTTTTGTACCATTTCTTTATTAATAATGACATTGTTCAATTCTGCAGCATATGCATCATCGACTTCTTGTCCAATAATATGTAATAAACCGTCAGCTTTTAATTGCTCCACATCAGCAACCTCAACTGTTAATTCATCTTCTACTGCGTTTACGTAGCTAATTAATTCATCAGCTTCTTTTGGAGGCAACTGCCCACCATCTTCACCGTATACTTTATAACCGTTATATTCAGGCGGATTATGACTTGCCGTAAGAACGATTCCACTCACTGTATGTAAATGACGAACTGCGAAAGAAAGCACTGGCGTTGGACGTAAGCTTTCAAACACATATGTTGTAATGCCGTGTGCACCTAGTGTAGCAGCAACTTCCATTGCGAACTCAGGTGATTTATGGCGAGAATCATACGCTACAACAACACCACGCTTCTTCGCTTCTTCACCTAACTTTTCAATAAACTTCGCTAATCCTTGTGTCGCTTTACGAACTGTGTATACGTTCAGACGGTTCGTACCAGCACCAAGTTCACCACGCATACCACCTGTGCCGAATTCTAGATTTTTATAAAAGCTGTCCTCGATTTTTTTCTCATCTTGCTTCATGTTTTCTAACTGTTCTTTTAGTTCTGCATCTAACTCTGCATATGAAAGCCAGCGACTAAATTCTTGTTTCCAGTTCATA
>NZ_JAKUFF010000174.1:0-799 GCF_022663305.1 Bacillus cereus group sp. BfR-BA-01408
AAAATGGGTGAATTGCGTGATGGATCTGAGAAAGTGACTGGTGGTTTGAACAAATTAGTAAGTAAATCCGGTGAATTAAAAACAGGAACAACGGATCTATCAAATGGTATGGAGAAACTTGTTGAAGGACAAAATCAATTAGAAAAAGTGTCTCAAGAAATTCAAAAGGGTTTGCAGGAATTAAATAGTAACGTACAAAAGTCTGCTGGAGCTTTAGAGGAAATGCAGTTGAAAGTTCCTTCTATATTGAATACAGTAAATGAGAAAATAACTGGAGCTGGAGAGAATGTAAATCAGTTAAATGAACTTACGCAATCAACAGCAGGAGATGCAAAAAATGCAGCGCAAGAGGTAGCGAATTTACAAAAGCAAATTGAAAGTTTACCGAAAGAATATCAAGAGCAGTTACAACCATTCATAACAAGTGCCGTAAAAAGTACAACGACAGTTCAGCAAAAAGCTGCTGGGGTAGCAGGTGGAACAAATAAATTAAATGAAGAAGTAAAACAATTAAAAGGTGAAATCGGTGAAAAGACAAGTGGGATGCAAAGCAAAATGCCGAATCCGGAAGATGTAGGAAATTTAACGAGTGGTATTAAAAAATTAGCGAATGCACAAAGCGAATTTGTAAGTAAGTTCCATGGATTAGGTGAAGGATTAGGTAATGCAAAAATAGGTGCCGATAAATTAAAAGATGGATCAGTTCAATTAATTGATGGAGTAACGCAATTACAAAGTGGCTCTGGAAAAGTGACAGCAGGATTAGGTCAATTATCTGAAGGAGCAAATCAATTAGCAG
>NZ_JAKUFF010000175.1:0-757 GCF_022663305.1 Bacillus cereus group sp. BfR-BA-01408
TCGGCGGTTCGATCCCGTCATCCTCCACCATTTAGCCGACTTAGCTCAATTGGTAGAGCAACTGACTTGTAATCAGTAGGTTGGGGGTTCAAGTCCTCTAGTCGGCACCAGTTTTTATTGTAAGAGCCATTAGCTCAGTTGGTAGAGCATCTGACTTTTAATCAGAGGGTCGAAGGTTCGAGTCCTTCATGGCTCACCATTTTTAATGAATATGCGGGTGTGGCGGAATTGGCAGACGCACTAGACTTAGGATCTAGCGCCTTTGGCGTGGGGGTTCGACTCCCTTCACCCGCACTTTTAATGAAATAACTCAAACATGTCTTGCGGAAGTAGTTCAGTGGTAGAATACAACCTTGCCAAGGTTGGGGTCGCGGGTTCGACTCCCGCCTTCCGCACCATATGCGCCCGTAGCTCAATTGGATAGAGCGTTTGACTACGGATCAAGAGGTTAGGGGTTCGACTCCTCTCGGGCGCGTTTTCTTTCGGGAAGTGGCTCAGCTTGGTAGAGCACCTGGTTTGGGACCAGGGGGTCGCAGGTTCAAATCCTGTCTTCCCGATACTTGTTTGGGGCCTTAGCTCAGCTGGGAGAGCGCCTGCCTTGCACGCAGGAGGTCAGCGGTTCGATCCCGCTAGGCTCCACCAAAAAAGTTCTTTGAAAACTGAACGAAACAAACAACGTGAAACGTCAATTTTTATTTTATGATGCTAGACAAACTAACTTTATTGGAGAGTTTGATCCTGGCTCAGGATGAACGCT
>NZ_JAKUFF010000176.1:0-756 GCF_022663305.1 Bacillus cereus group sp. BfR-BA-01408
TTTCGGACGATCTGACGCATTGTTATCATTCCACGTCTTCGTCCCTGCAACTGATGTCTTGCCTACTTTTGTATTCGTGATGTCATAACCATTTACTTTGGATTCGTATCCATCTACCGGTTGTTCTTTCACTTCATACTTGTATGCTTTTCCATTTTCATCGAACGCTACTAAATCTTTAAATTCATACTTCCAACCTGTTTCTTTGCTTACTTCTTGTGTCGCAATCACTGTACCGTTTTGTAGTAAGTCTACTTTGATGGCTTTATGCTCTTCCTCTGTGCCACCTTTCCATGTCTTCGTTCCTGCAACTGATGTCTTGCCTACTTTTGTATTCGTGATGTCATAACCATTTACTTTGGATTCGTATCCGTCTACTGCTTGTTCTTTCACTTCATACTTATATGCTTTTCCGTCTGCATCGTTTATTGCCAAATCTTTAAATTCATATTTCCAGCCTGTTGCTTCGCTTACTTCTTGCGTCGCAATCACTTTACCGTTTTGTAGTAAGTCTACTTTAATCATCGTTGGACGACCTTCCGCATTTCCGTCCTTCCATGTTTTCGTTCCTTCTACTTTTGTTGTTTGTACCACTTTTGTATTTGTAATGTCATAACCATTTACTTCTGTTGTGTATCCATCTATCGGTTGTTCTTTTACTTCATACTTGTACGCTACTCCATTTGCATCATAGACTGTTAGGTTGTCAAATTTGTATTTCCAACCATCAGCCGCTGTTACTTCTTTCGTGTCTAC
>NZ_JAKUFF010000177.1:0-733 GCF_022663305.1 Bacillus cereus group sp. BfR-BA-01408
ACCTTTTTTATCGTGATGAAGTAAATATTGGCCTTTCGCTATTTCATCTTTCGTTGGCCAAATTTTCTCGTTTTGTGTTGTCCAGTTAGTCTTATCTCCTACATCGAACGCTTCATAATCTTTTCCGTTATATACCCAAACTTTATAGCCGGATGCCGCTGGGACCGCATCCCACTTTAATGTGACATATCCCGTTTCCTTATCTGTCGCATTAATATAAGCTGAACCATCTGGCTTTTTCACTTGCTCTAACGGAATAAATGGAACGACTCCATCCGAAAGCGGACTTTCACCAAATGGATACTCGGCTACAATACGAAACCAATAGCTACTTCTTCCGCTATAATCCCCATACGGACCGCCTGCTTGATAAGCATTTTTATATATTTGTCCTGGGTTAGTAGGTGCTTCTGCCCCTTTTCCGTCATCATGTATCCAGTATCGTCCTTGTGCAATCTCTTCTGGCGTCGGGAATATTTTTTTATCTTTCGTCGTCCAGCTTGTCACATTCCCAACTGAAATATATTCATAGTCATATCCGTTAAAAATAGCTACTTTATACTCGGTTGCCCCTGGGACCGGATCCCATTGTAGATTGAAGTGACCTGAACCACTCCCGCTCCCATTTGAATAAGCTTGTACTCTCGGTGTATTTGGTTTTGCGTAAGAATATTTTACTTCTAAGTACGGTGCATTTGCTCCGTTTTCAGCTGCAATAAACTTTTTCCAATGG
>NZ_JAKUFF010000178.1:0-706 GCF_022663305.1 Bacillus cereus group sp. BfR-BA-01408
GATCTGTTGCATTGTTATCGTTCCATGTCTTTGTTCCTTCTACTTTTGTTTCGCCTACTTTTGTATTTGTGATGTCATAACCGTTTACTTTTGATTCATATCCTTCAACTGCTTGTTCTTTCACTTCATACTTGTATGCCTTTCCTTCTGCATCGTAAGCTTGGAGTTTTTCAAACGTGTACTTCCATTCTGTTGCCCCTGTTACTTCTTTTGTATCTACTACTTTACCGTTTTGTAGTAGGTCTACTTTAATCGAGCTTGGACGATCTGTTGCTTTATTATCGTTCCACGTTTTTGTTCCTTCTACTTTTGTTTCGCCTACTTTTGTATTTGTGATGTCAGTACCACTTACTTTGGATTCATATCCGGCTACTGGCTGTTCTTTCACTTCATACTTGTATGCCTTTCCTTCTGCATCATACGCTGCTAAATCTTTGAACTCGTATTTCCAGCCTGTTGCTTTACTTACTTCTTGCATCGCAATCACTGTACCATTTTGTAAAAGGTCTACCTTAATCATTTCCGGACGATCTTTCGCGTTATCGTCTTTCCATGTTTTCGTTCCTTCTACTTTTGTTTTGCCTACTTTTGTATTTGTGATGTCAGTACCATTTACCTTTGATTCATATCCTGGTACTGGCTGTTCCTTCACTTCGTACTTGTATGCTACTCCGTTTGCATCGTATGCTTGGAGTTTTTCAAACGT
>NZ_JAKUFF010000179.1:0-663 GCF_022663305.1 Bacillus cereus group sp. BfR-BA-01408
GCCCCCGTCGGACCTTGTATTCCTTGAATTCCTTGTGGACCTTGCACTCCTTGTGCGCCCGTCGCTCCTTGAATTCCTTGCACTCCTTGCACTCCTTGGGGCCCCATTGGACCGGTTGGACCTATCTCTCCTTGTACTCCTTGCACTCCTTGTGGGCCCTCTGGACCTGTTGCTCCTATTTCCCCTTGTATCCCTTGAATTCCAGTTGCTCCTTGTGCTCCAGTTGCTCCCGTTATCCCTTGCACACCTTGGATTCCCTGAATTCCTTGTGGACCTTGTGAGCCTGTTGCTCCTTGCACTCCTTGAATGCCTTGTATCCCCTGAGGACCCTCTGGACCCGTTGCTCCAACTGGTCCTTGAACACCTTGTATTCCTTGCGGACCCTGAAGTCCCTCTGGGCCTTCTGGACCGGTTGGACCTATCTCTCCTTGTATCCCTTGAATTCCAGTTGGACCTTGTGGCCCAGTCGGACCTACGTCACCTTGCGGACCTTGGATTCCCTGTGGGCCTTGTGCTCCTGTTCCCCCTGTCGCTCCTTGGATTCCTTGAGAACCTTGTGGGCCTTGAATTCCTTGTGGGCCGGTTGGACCTATGTCGCCTTGTGGGCCTTGAACCCCTTGCGGACCTTGATCTCCTGTGGCCCCCGTTACTCCTTGAATTCCT
>NZ_JAKUFF010000180.1:0-657 GCF_022663305.1 Bacillus cereus group sp. BfR-BA-01408
GATTGCTATGTCTAAAAATGAAAAATTAAACAAATTACGTAATCAAGATTTAGATACAAAGGAATTGATTGGTTTAATCGATGAAAATGAATTAAAAAAGATAGCGGGTGCGGGAGATGTGAATCCAGAAATAGCACCAACGTCGCACACAGTTACAACCATAAAGTTTACTACAGTATGCCCGATTACACATTCACTAGTTTGATACAAAAGAATTGGTTGGTTTAGTCAATGAAGATGAATTGAAAAAAATAGTGGGTGTCAGAGTAGATGTGCCCCCAGAACTTACTCCTGTTATTGCAAATATGACCAAAAATCTTTGTTCGACAACGCCTTATACAACGAGATGCTTATAATGCTAATCAATAGTTACAAAAAGGAGGGAAGTTAAATATGTCAAAAAATGAAAAACTAAATAAATTACGTAATCAAGAGTTTGATACAAAAGAATTGATTGGTTTAGTCGATGAAAATGAACTAAAGAAAGTAGCGGGTGCAGGAGATGTGAATCCAGAAATAATGTCAGATCCAGTAACACTTACAATTGTGGTTCCAATTTTCACCAATAAACTTTGCCCAACAGTACCTTGTACATTGAAGGGATAAAAAAGAGAGGAAGTTAAATATGTCAAAAAATGAAAAATTAAATAAATTACG
>NZ_JAKUFF010000181.1:0-649 GCF_022663305.1 Bacillus cereus group sp. BfR-BA-01408
CCGCCATAACCACAACCGCCACCGCCGAAGCAACTAGCACCGATGATGATCAATAAAATAAACAATACGATTAGAAGCGCAAAACCGCCGCCGCATCCATGTCTGCGGTTACAATCATCATGTCTGTGTTCACACTTTTCGCCCATTACTCTATTCCTCCTTTAGTATCATTCATAACAAGTTCACCTTGCTCTAAATGAGGGGATTCCATTTATATTATGTTTTCAGGGCGAATCGGAAGCTTGACTTACTTAAAAACGGGCTTGTTTTTGGAAATGGGCTTCATCGATCGGCGGATTAGCCTTTTCAAGATGTAAGCATAAAGCATTTGACATACTTCTAATTTCTTACTAAAATTTAATTGAACGACCAATCAGTTTTTTGATTATACATTCAAATTATATAAATCAGGAGTTGAATAGCGTGACTGATTCTTTTATTGCAGAGGCTAGGCGTGAACAAATTATTCTTGCATGTATTGATACATTAGAAGAAGTTGGATATAACAACTTAAGCTTAACGAAGGTAGCAAAAAAAGCTAAGATTAGTACTGGACTTATTTCTTATCATTTTAACGATAAGCTTTATCTTATGAATCGGACATTACAATTTTTAGTTGAGAAACAACATGAATTTATTAGCAATCGAG
>NZ_JAKUFF010000182.1:0-647 GCF_022663305.1 Bacillus cereus group sp. BfR-BA-01408
CGCTTTCGCGCCTCAGTGTCAGTTACAGACCAGAAAGTCGCCTTCGCCACTGGTGTTCCTCCATATCTCTACGCATTTCACCGCTACACATGGAATTCCACTTTCCTCTTCTGCACTCAAGTCTCCCAGTTTCCAATGACCCTCCACGGTTGAGCCGTGGGCTTTCACATCAGACTTAAGAAACCACCTGCGCGCGCTTTACGCCCAATAATTCCGGATAACGCTTGCCACCTACGTATTACCGCGGCTGCTGGCACGTAGTTAGCCGTGGCTTTCTGGTTAGGTACCGTCAAGGTGCCAGCTTATTCAACTAGCACTTGTTCTTCCCTAACAACAGAGTTTTACGACCCGAAAGCCTTCATCACTCACGCGGCGTTGCTCCGTCAGACTTTCGTCCATTGCGGAAGATTCCCTACTGCTGCCTCCCGTAGGAGTCTGGGCCGTGTCTCAGTCCCAGTGTGGCCGATCACCCTCTCAGGTCGGCTACGCATCGTTGCCTTGGTGAGCCGTTACCTCACCAACTAGCTAATGCGACGCGGGTCCATCCATAAGTGACAGCCGAAGCCGCCTTTCAATTTCGAACCATGCGGTTCAAAATGTTATCCGGTATTAGCCCCGGTTTCCCGGAGTTATCCCAGTCTTATGGG
>NZ_JAKUFF010000183.1:0-646 GCF_022663305.1 Bacillus cereus group sp. BfR-BA-01408
TCGTAACTCGCCGGTTCATTCTACAAAAGGCACGCCATCACCCGTTAACGGGCTCTGACTATTTGTAGGCACACGGTTTCAGGATCTCTTTCACTCCCCTTCCGGGGTGCTTTTCACCTTTCCCTCACGGTACTGGTTCACTATCGATCACTAGGGAGTATTTAGCCTTGGGAGATGGTCCTCCCAGATTCCGACGGAATTTCACGTGTTCCGCCGTACTCAGGATACATTCAAGAGAGAACGAAGTTTCGACTACGGGGTTGTTACCCTCTACGACGGACCTTTCCAGGTCGCTTCGTCTACCTCGTTCCTTTGTAACTCCGTATAGAATGTCCTACAACCCCAAGAGGCAAGCCTCTTGGTTTGGGCTATGTTCCGTTTCGCTCGCCGCTACTCAGGAAATCGCATTTGCTTTCTCTTCCTCCAGGTACTTAGATGTTTCAGTTCCCTGGGTCTGTCTTCCTTACCCTATGTATTCAGATAAGGATACCATACCATTACGTATGGTGGGTTTCCCCATTCGGAAATCTTCGGATCAAAGCTTACTTACAGCTCCCCGAAGCATATCGGCGTTAGTCCCGTCCTTCATCGACTCCTAGTGTCAAGGCATCCACCGTGCGCCCTTTCTAACTTAACCAAACTAAAA
>NZ_JAKUFF010000184.1:0-641 GCF_022663305.1 Bacillus cereus group sp. BfR-BA-01408
AGGTGAAAGTGTAGAAGTCACATTCCAAGTAACAGTTGTTAGCGTTCCGTCAAACGGAACAATTGCCAATACGGCAAATGTTACTGGAAGCTTTATTTTAGTACCAGGAGAACCACCAGTTATAGTAAATCAGCCAAGTAATACAACACTCACAACTGTAAATAGAGGACGCTTTAATGTTATTAAACAAGTAAATAGAGCCGCTACTCTAGTGGGAGATATATTGACGTATACAGTACAAATAACGAATACAGGAACAGTAACAGCTAACAATGTTCAGTTTATTGATACCACTTCAACAGGTGCGTCATTTGTAGCAAATAGTGTAACGATAAATGGAGCCCCGCAACCAAACTTAAATCCGATTACTGGATTTGGAGTTGGAGATATCTCAGTTGGTGAAACAGTTATCGTGACGTTTCAAGCGACAGTTACAAGCATACCGTCATCAGGAACAATTACGAACGTTGCAAATATAACAGGAAGCTTTACTTTAGTGCCAGGAGAGCCACCAGTTATAGTAAATCAGTCAAGTAATACGACAATAACGAGGGTGAATAGAGGGCGCTTCAATGTAATAAAAACAGTAAATAAACAAGCAACGCGAGTAGGAGATACGTTAACGTATAGTGTGCAAGTTA
>NZ_JAKUFF010000185.1:0-641 GCF_022663305.1 Bacillus cereus group sp. BfR-BA-01408
ATGATGGCAGAGAGGTCACACCCGTTCCCATACCGAACACGGAAGTTAAGCTCTCTAGCGCCGATGGTAGTTGGGACCTTGTCCCTGTGAGAGTAGGACGTTGCCAGGCAATATTATTCCGCAGTAGCTCAGCGGTAGAGCTATCGGCTGTTAACCGATCGGTCGTAGGTTCGATTCCTACCTGCGGAGCCATTGGAGAGCTGTCCGAGTTGGCCGAAGGAGCACGATTGGAAATCGTGTATACGTCACAAGCGTATCAAGGGTTCGAATCCCTTGCTCTCCGCCATAGGATTTATAATATTTGGCCCGTTGGTCAAGTGGTTAAGACACCGCCCTTTCACGGCGGTAACACGGGTTCGAATCCCGTACGGGTCACCACTTTGGAGGATTAGCTCAGCTGGGAGAGCACCTGCCTTACAAGCAGGGGGTCGGCGGTTCGATCCCGTCATCCTCCACCATATAAATTATATGAATAGTATTATCGCGGGGTGGAGCAGCACGGTAGCTCGTCGGGCTCATAACCCGAAGGTCGCAGGTTCAAATCCTGTCCCCGCAACCAAATGGTCCCGTGGTGTAGTGGTTAACATGCCTGCCTGTCACGCAGGAGATCGCCGGTTCGACCCCGGTCGGGACCGCCATTT
>NZ_JAKUFF010000186.1:0-632 GCF_022663305.1 Bacillus cereus group sp. BfR-BA-01408
ACAAATGATTGGAATCGTAGTGCAGTTGTGATTCCAGCAACAAAACCAATTAAACGTATGGAAATCTATCTTCTCTTTAGAAATAATAACAAAGGGAAAGTTTGGTTTGATAACATCCGTTTACTAGAAGGTAACGCTCTTATTAAAAACGAGTACGACAACGATGGCAATGTTGTTGCCGCGTATGATGAAGAAGGGCAGAAGAATACATTCACATACGATGCATCAGGAAATAAAAAGAGCGAAACAGATGAAAAAGGAAATACAAAACTATATGATTATAACAAAGATAATTTATTAACGAAGGTTACTTTGAAAAATGGTACGTCTGTAAATTATCGTTATGATCATAATGGAAACACAACAGAGAAATCTGTCATGTTTGGTGGGAAAACACAAACACACAAATATGAATATGATGTAGATAATAAAAATACAGTGTATATCGATGCGTTGAACCGTCGTATTGAACATACGTACGATGAAAATGCAAACAAGATTAAAACGAAAATGCCAAACGGTTCTATCTTAGAATCTGTATATGATACAGCAGATCGCGTCATTGGTGAAAAGCGAAATGGAAAAGATTCATTTACATTTGAACGTGATCAAAATGGACAAGTTACGAAAGT
>NZ_JAKUFF010000187.1:0-621 GCF_022663305.1 Bacillus cereus group sp. BfR-BA-01408
TTACTGTCAATGATGTTCCAGCTGCAATATTAGGAAGCAGGAAACCTACATTTGGGTCAAATCCAGGTTGTGGTGTTCCATTTATCGTCACACTATTTGGTACAAATGTTGTTTCTAGAGCAATTGGATCAATGAAAGAGACATTCGTTGCTGTTACTGTGCCGTTATTTCGAATGACAACAGAATACGTGTAAGTTTCTCCAAGTGCTGCTTGTTGTACAGATGAAGATTTTTGTATATTTAACTGTGCTGTATTTACTTGTGTCACTACAAAATTACTAGTTGTAGTAGTTGTTATAGGAGGACCTGCTGGATTAATAAGGAAACTTGCGGTAACGTTTGATTGGTTTCTTATATTTCCACCACTCGGAACACTTGTCACTGTCACTTGGAAGGTAATTGTAGCAGTTTGCCCCACCGGAATATTGGTAACAGGAAAACCCGCTATAGGATTCGCACCTTGCTGAACGACTCCATTGATCGTTACACTATTCGCTACAAATGTAGCTCCAGATGGGATTGGATCTTGAAAAATAATATTCGTTGCAGGAACAGTTCCTGTATTTTGAATAAGAATCGTATACGTTAACGTATCTCCTACTCCCGCTTGTGTTGTATTTA
>NZ_JAKUFF010000188.1:0-621 GCF_022663305.1 Bacillus cereus group sp. BfR-BA-01408
TGTTGACAGCAACGTGTATTCACCGGGGAGTAAAGTTATTGTCAGTAACTCTACTTTTTCTGTCAGATTGGGACCTGAGAAATCTCAATTAGACAGCCGTTCTTTTTTTATTTATTTTTTTATCATTTATTTATCTAATAAGCTCTTTATGTACAGTATCAAATTAAATCACTTTTTGTTGAAAAACTTGCTAATTCTTACATTACAGCAAGTTTTTTTGTTTGTAAACAGTGAAATTACGCGTAATTTAACTTATTTCCCTATTTCCCTATTTTTTAGTTTTTTTTCTCTTTAAACCTCTCCTTGAAAATCTCCTCTCTCACTTAATTTTTAAACCCAACTCGAATTAAAATTTCCCTTTTAAATCAACGTTTTTGTTATAAATTATTAACTCTATCATTCTATTGCATATACAGAACATCATTGTTATAATTCATTTAATAATATAGAAATATCCCTATTTCTATAATTAGAAATATCCCTATTTCCCTATTTCTATTTTTCCCTATTTCTATAAAGGGATATAGGGAAATTTTAAAAAATATTACTGGAGTGTTAAAAATGGCTATTACAATTACGGTTGGGAATTACAAAGGTGGCGTTGGTAAAACCACAAATGCT
>NZ_JAKUFF010000189.1:0-613 GCF_022663305.1 Bacillus cereus group sp. BfR-BA-01408
TTTTGTAGTAGGTCTACTTTAATCGAGCTTGGACGATCTGTTGCTTTATTATCGTTCCACGTTTTTGTTCCTTCTACTTTTGTTTCGCCTACTTTTGTATTTGTGATGTCATAACCGTGTACGTCAGATTGGTATCCCGCTACTGGTTGTTCCTTCACTTCATACTTGTACGCTACTCCATCTTCATCGTATGCTTGGAGTTTTTCAAACGTATACTTCCAGTTTGTTTCTGCTGTTGCTTCTTTTGTATCTACTACTTTATCGTTTTGTAGTAAGTCTACTTTAATCGAGCTTGGACGATCTGTTGCGTTGTTATCGTTCCACGTTTTTGTTCCTTCTACTGTCAATTTCGCTACTTTTATATTCGTAATGTCATAACCTTTTACCTCGGATTTATATCCTGCTACTGGCTGTTCTTTCACTTCATACTTGTACGCTACTCCATTTTCATCGTATGCTTGGAGCTTTTCAAACGTATACTTCCAGTTTGTTTCTGCTGTTACTTCTTTTGTATCTACTACTTTACCGTTTTGTAGTAAGTCTACTTTGATTGTGGTTGGACGATTTGTTGTATTATCGTCTTTCCATGTCTTCGTTCCTTCTACTTTTGTTT
>NZ_JAKUFF010000190.1:0-609 GCF_022663305.1 Bacillus cereus group sp. BfR-BA-01408
TGCAGCAACGCCAACGCCGCTTGGAATAGAAGACGAGGAAGAAGTTACGTATCAATCAGCACCAATTACGCAGCAGCCTGCTATGCAACAAACACAAAAAGAAGTGCAAGTAAAACCACAGAAGGAAATGCAAGTGAAACCACAAAAAGAAGTACAGGTAAAACCACAGAAGGAAATGCAAGTGAAACCACAAAAAGAAGTACAGGTAAAACCACAGAAGGAAATACAAGTGAAACCGCAAAAAGAGGTGCAAAAAGAACAGCCAATTCAAAAAGAAAAACCAGTTGAAAAACCGTCTGTTATTCAAAAACCACCTGTTATAGAAAAACAAAAACCAGCGGAAAAAGAAAATACGAAGTTTTCGGTAAATGTGTTACCGCAGCCGCCGCAACCACCAATAAAAACGAAAAAAGAATATAAAATTTCAGATGTAATTAAAAAAGGAAGCGAGTTAATTGCTCCTCAAATTAATAAAATGAAACCTAATAACATCATTTCTCCGCAAACGAAAAAAGATAATATAATATCACCACAAGTAAAAAAAGAAAATGTAGGAAACATAGTATCACCACAAGTAAAGAAAGAAAATGTAGGAAATATAGTATCACC
>NZ_JAKUFF010000191.1:0-580 GCF_022663305.1 Bacillus cereus group sp. BfR-BA-01408
ATTCTCTCCTCGCCTACCTGTGTCGGTTTGCGGTACAGGCACCTTTTATCTCGCTAGAAGCTTTTCTTGGCAGCGGGGAATCAAAGACTTCGCTCCATAAGGAGCTTCCCCATCACAGCTCAGCCTTTACGATAAGCGGATTTGCCTACTTATCAGCCTAACTGCTTGGACGTGCACAACCAATCGCACGCTTCTTCTATCCTTCTGCGTCCCTCCATTGCTCAAACGATAAAGAGGTGGTACAGGAATATCAACCTGTTGTCCATCGCCTACGCCTGTCGGCCTCGGCTTAGGTCCTGACTAACCCTGAGCGGACGAGCCTTCCTCAGGAAACCTTAGGCATTCGGTGGACGGGATTCTCACCCGTCTTTCGCTACTCATACCGGCATTCTCACTTCTAAGCACTCCACCAGTCCTTCCGGTCTGACTTCACTGTCCTTAGAACGCTCCCCTACCACTGATACCATTCGGTATCAATCCGCAGCTTCGGTGGTGTATTTAGCCCCGGTACATTTTCGGCGCAGAGTCACTCGACTAGTGAGCTATTACGCACTCTTTAAATGGTGGCTGCTTCTAAGCC
>NZ_JAKUFF010000192.1:0-552 GCF_022663305.1 Bacillus cereus group sp. BfR-BA-01408
GCAATGAGATCCACATTTCCCGTATAGTACTGTTGATTTTTCATCTTCAAAATGTCCGATTGTTCCTTCACATACTTGGCATACGATTGTTCCCATTTTTCATTTCCCCCTGAGTTTTAATAGTAATCTATTTATTTATCATTAAGCTTTCGCATTATCTCTACTAGCACAGTCACAATTTGTTCCGCATTTTCCGTAAAGCACTGTCGTTTTTTCATCTTCAAAATGTCCGATTGTTCCTTCACATACTTGGCATACGATTGTTCCCATTTTTCATTTCCCCCTAAGTTTATGGTCCTAAAAACTTTCAGCTGTCCATTTCCTATCAATTATTGGGCTTTTGTATGCTCTGTGTGATCACATCCGCAAGATCCACATTTCCCGTAAAGTACCGTTACTTTCTCATCCTCGAAGTGTGCAATTGTACCTTCACAATCTTGACATACGATTGTTCCCATTTTTCATTTCCCCCTAAGTTTATAATCCCAAAAACTTTTTGTAACCGCTTAACTTTCTGTCTTTATTTTAATATGTTATACTTTTTACGTCAAT
>NZ_JAKUFF010000193.1:0-549 GCF_022663305.1 Bacillus cereus group sp. BfR-BA-01408
CGTTGGACCTTGTATTCCTTGCGG
This sequence comes from Bacillus cereus group sp. BfR-BA-01408, assembly GCF_022663305.1. NCBI lineage: Bacteria > Bacillati > Bacillota > Bacilli > Caryophanales > Bacillaceae > Bacillus > Bacillus cereus group sp. BfR-BA-01408. The sequence continues at coordinate 25 of NZ_JAKUFF010000193.1, forward strand.
GCCTTGAATTCCTTGTGGGCCTTGAATTCCTTGGAGACCTGTCGCTCCGGTTGCTCCTGTAGCTCCCGTTGGACCTTGTATTCCTTGCGGGCCTTGAATTCCTTGTGGGCCTTGTGGGCCAGTCGGACCTATCTCTCCTTGCGGACCTTGGATTCCCTGTGGACCTTGTGCTCCTGTGGCCCCCGTCGCTCCTTGGATTCCTTGAGGGCCTTGTGGACCTTGAATTCCTTGGGGGCCAGTTGGACCTATGTCGCCTTGTGGGCCTTGAATTCCTTGTGGACCTTGTGCTCCTGTGGCCCCCGTTACTCCTTGGATTCCTTGGGGACCTTGAATACCCTGTGGACCGGTTGGACCTATCTCTCCTTGAACACCTTGTATTCCTTGCGGTCCCTGTAAACCCGTCACTCCGGTTGCTCCCGTTGCTCCTGTCGCTCCTGTCACTCCAGTTGAGCCTGTCGCCCCGGTATCTCCTGTTACTCCTGTCGCTCCTGTTGCTCCTGTCGGGCCAGGTGGTCCACCAGATGG
>NZ_JAKUFF010000194.1:0-524 GCF_022663305.1 Bacillus cereus group sp. BfR-BA-01408
ACCTTTTGGAGCCAGCCGCCTAAGGTGGGACAGATGATTGGGGTGAAGTCGTAACAAGGTAGCCGTATCGGAAGGTGCGGCTGGATCACCTCCTTTCTATGGAGAATTGATAAGCGCTGCTTATCAATATAAGTTTCCGTGTTTCGTTTTCGTTTAGTTTTGAGAGTTCAATAAAAAGTATTGACTCTTAAATGAGGATATGATATAAATAAATCCTGCAATTTGTATGGGCCTATAGCTCAGCTGGTTAGAGCGCACGCCTGATAAGCGTGAGGTCGATGGTTCGAGTCCATTTAGGCCCACCATACAACTTGGGGCCTTAGCTCAGCTGGGAGAGCGCCTGCCTTGCACGCAGGAGGTCAGCGGTTCGATCCCGCTAGGCTCCACCAAAAAGCTATTTTAAATAGCAAATGGTATGTTCTTTGAAAACTAGATAACAGTGTAGCTCATATTTTTTAATTTTTAGTTTGGTTAAGTTAGAAAGGGCGCACGGTGGATGCCTTGACACTAGGAGTCGATGAAGG
>NZ_JAKUFF010000195.1:0-523 GCF_022663305.1 Bacillus cereus group sp. BfR-BA-01408
GACGCTTTTTCTCACGTTTAGATTCTTCTTTTTGTACAACTGGTGGCTCTTCTGCGACCGGTGTTTCTTCTGCAACTGATTGTTCTTCTTCAATCGCTGCTTCTTCTACAACTGATTGTTCTTCTTCAATCGCTGCTTCTTCTGCAATTAAAACGTCCGCAAAGCTTTGAACATCTTTTTTCGTTTGTTCATCAGCTTCAGCAACATGTATGAATTCATTCTTTTGTTCAATTGCTTCATTTAACACCATTTCTTGCTGCGTTTCCTCAAGTACTACAGGTTCGGCTTCTTCTGGTGCTTTTGTTTCCGCAATTACTTCCACTTCTTCTGACTCTTCTGTTTCTGCAATTACTTCCACTTCTTCTGATTCTTCTGTTTCTGCAATTACTTCCACTTCTTCTGACTCTTCTGCTTCCGCAATTACTTCCACTTCTTCTGACTCTTCTGTTTCTGCAATTACTTCCACTTCTTCTGACTCTTCTGCTTCCGCAATTACTTCCACTTCTTCTGACTCTTCTGCTTC
>NZ_JAKUFF010000196.1:0-516 GCF_022663305.1 Bacillus cereus group sp. BfR-BA-01408
GATAATCATGAATTACAGTCTTGGAGCATCTTTTTCGTAGTAAAGATAGTATTGTCTTTATGAAGAAAAAGCGGTCAATTGATCGTTAACAGTGAAGAGAGGTAGACGGAAAGATAGTCTACAACTAGGGTGGTACCGCGATAAATATCGTCCCTACTGATTTATTCAGTAGGGACTTTTTGTATTTTAGTGGCCCAACTTGAAAATTAAATATGTATGCGTTGAAAGGAAAAGCAGTAGTTGTTGTTTCCCTGTAACAGAGAGCTGGTGGTTGGTGTGAACCAGTACAAAAACAAGAGCGAATTACAGTCCTAGAGCATCTTTTTCGTAGTAAAGATAGCATTGTCTTTATGAAGGGAAAGACGGTCAGATGATCGTTAACAATGAAGAGAGGTAGACGAAAGAAGTCTACAACTAGGGTGGTACCGCGATAAATATCGTCCCTACTGATTGAATCAGTAGGGATTTTTTGTACAAAAAAGTGGGTTTTTAATTAGTAGATAGTGTCTTTGTACT
>NZ_JAKUFF010000197.1:0-503 GCF_022663305.1 Bacillus cereus group sp. BfR-BA-01408
TATAATTTTTCAAAATCAGGGCATTTAAATAGTGAGTTTCTTCACCGTTTTTATGAGCTCATCTGAGTAATTTTCTATAGATATAGATGCATTTGCCTTCAGCATTCTTTCTTCGATTGCTCCTAAAATAAATGAAGCTAATGTGTCGGCTTGGAAAGAGTTAGAAAACACTCCATTTTGTTGACCAGTCTTCAAAATATTTAATAACATCGTTCTAAGTGCATCATCTTCTTCATCGTCTTCAATTCTGTAATAAGGAATATTCTCTTCATTTCTTGCATTAAAGACGATCTCAATTAAGGCAATATTATTTTTGTAATGAGTTTCTTGATAAGCCAAATGTGCTTCAATAAAAGCTTCTAGTTTGTTTATTTCAGATTGGGCTAATAGTACTCGATTGCTAATAAATTCATGTTGTTTCTCAACTAAAAATTGTAATGTCCGATTCATAAGATAAAGCTTATCGTTAAAATGATAAGAAATAAGTCCAGTACTAATCTTAG
>NZ_JAKUFF010000199.1:0-489 GCF_022663305.1 Bacillus cereus group sp. BfR-BA-01408
GAGAACTTAGTTTTTTGAATTGTGATCGTTAAAAAGAATACTTTAAATTTCATTAGATAAAACCCCTTTATAAGTTTATTAGAAAAGACGGCTGTAATAAGAAGCTTGACGTTCTTTTACTTCGTCCATAATAGTTTGAATGTGTTGCTCACGCAAAATCTCTTTCTGTGAAAGTTTACGTTTTTGAATGGTGATCGTTAAAAAGAATGCTTTAAATTTCATTAGATAAAACCCCTTTATAAGTTTATTAGAAAAGACGGCTGTAATAAGAAGCTTGACGTTCTTTTACTTCGTCCATAATAGTTTGAATGTGTTGCTCACGCAAAATCTCTTTCTGTGAAAGTTTACGTTTTTGAATGGTGATCGTTAAAAAGAATGCTTTAAATTTCATTAGATAAAACCCCTTTATAAGTTTATTAGAAAAGACGGCTGTAATAAGAAGCTTGACGCTCTTTTACTTCGTCCATAATGGATTGAATGTGTTGCTCA
>NZ_JAKUFF010000200.1:0-484 GCF_022663305.1 Bacillus cereus group sp. BfR-BA-01408
CTTGGTTATCGTTTCCGCCTTGATTACTGTTATCACCTTGGTTATTGTCTCCACCCTGATTACCTAAAGCTTGAATACTATTTTTATCAAATACAAATTGAATATCGTAAAAATGATGATAATTCATTGCATCAATATCCACTTTCACTTTTGCATTTAACTTTTTAGATAAATCATCTACTTCCACTTCTACTACTCTTGTATCTTGCTCTTTATTTGCTCCTAATACTTTCGCATCGATGAACGCACCATTCTTTTCAAACTCAAATTTTGTAATCCATGAGCTATTCGTTAATGTGAATGATACATATTTCTTACCATCTTTTACTTTCAAGATACCTGGACTCTTCGTATACGTGTTCATCATTGAAATTTCTTCAGTTTTATCTTTTAACACTTTAAAAACGATACTATATTCACCGTCTTTAAGAGCGTTTGGATCAATTGTTGTGTTATTGTCTTGATTATTGTTTCCGCCTTGGTT
>NZ_JAKUFF010000201.1:0-475 GCF_022663305.1 Bacillus cereus group sp. BfR-BA-01408
AAATCATTTAGAAGTTTTCTATCTAATTATACTAAAGTTGAGTGGTGAAACTAATATGAGCCAATGGCTAAGTAATGATAAAATAGCAGACCACGATTTTGGCGGTTGCATATTAAAATTTTTATTAGGTATGAGTATCATTTTTATACTTATTCTATATCCTATTTATTGGCTGTTTTTTCAAGAAATCGAAAAACCTCTTGTAAAAAATACGTCAACTAACCAAGCAAATCACATAGAAATTACAGGGATTTCATATGGACATCTCTTCGATGATAAATACATAAAAATTTACTTTAAAGAAAAAAACAAACTTGTAGAGAAAACAAAAATAAGGGTGGCTAATTTTAATATTGTTAATAGTTCAGACCTTTATGAAATTTCATGGAAAGATAATACTAAAGTTTCAATAGTAATGAAATTTGAATATGAAACTAAAACATTGGAATATGATTTCGAAACGGAAAAAATGGGT
>NZ_JAKUFF010000202.1:0-467 GCF_022663305.1 Bacillus cereus group sp. BfR-BA-01408
ATGGATAAGTTAATGGAGAATCATTGGTTTTTAAAGGGGATCTCATTACTATTGGCGTGTATGCTTTTTATGTCAGCGACTTTAACTGAAAAAAATACGACATCGGGGATACTACCTTTTGCAAATGATGCGAAAGAAACATTAACTAATTATGCTATTAACGTTAAGTATGATGAAGAGAAATATATTGTAAGTGGTATTCCGGCAGAGGGCGTTAAGGTGAAGTTAGAGGGTCCAAAGGCAGCAGTTGCTACGGCAAAAGCGAAAAAACAATTTGATATACCAGTTGATTTGAGAGGTAGCGAAAAAGGAACGTATGAAGTTTCTTTGAAAACGAATGGACTTCCAGATGATGTGAAAGGAACAGTTCAGCCATCAACAATTAAAATTACTCTTCATGAAAAAGCGAGAAAATATGTTCATGTAGACTTGAAATTATCAAATGAGGATCAGATGTCAGCTGGTGC
>NZ_JAKUFF010000203.1:0-464 GCF_022663305.1 Bacillus cereus group sp. BfR-BA-01408
GTCGGGACCGCCATTTATGTTTGGCTCGGTAGCTCAGTCGGTAGAGCAGAGGACTGAAAATCCTCGTGTCGGCGGTTCGATTCCGTCCCGAGCCACCATTTTTTTATGCCGACTTAGCTCAATTGGTAGAGCAACTGACTTGTAATCAGTAGGTTGGGGGTTCAAGTCCTCTAGTCGGCATCCTTTAGGGGCATAGTTTAAAGGTAGAACTGAGGTCTCCAAAACCTCCAGTGTGGGTTCGATTCCTACTGCCCCTGTAAAGTATATGGGCCTATAGCTCAGCTGGTTAGAGCGCACGCCTGATAAGCGTGAGGTCGATGGTTCGAGTCCATTTAGGCCCACCATATATTATTCCGCAGTAGCTCAGTGGTAGAGCTATCGGCTGTTAACCGATCGGTCGTAGGTTCGAGTCCTACCTGCGGAGCCATGGCCCGTTGGTCAAGTGGTTAAGACACCGCCCTTTC
>NZ_JAKUFF010000204.1:0-443 GCF_022663305.1 Bacillus cereus group sp. BfR-BA-01408
AAGTTAATTAAATATATCAGTAAGCCCTGCTAGTCAAGTGATTGGCTAGTAGTGAGGGTTAACTGCGGGCAATCCCTAAAGCTGATTGAACTACAACGTGGCTAGAAATAGTGAGCGTGAATGTCGCGAAAGCAGAAAAAATCAATCAGATGGTGCAAGGTTAAATCCTAAACACTAGAACAATGGGTCTTCCGCCTCGAATCATCTAAGTCAAAAGTGATAAGATGAACGTTCAACGACTATCTCGTATAACTGACGAGAGTACATCACAAGCCTATGGTGGTGGAAAAATCCTCTATCTCTAAGTAGATAAACATATAGTCTGCGCTCATGTGAAAACATGAGAAGTTCATAAGAGAACTGGCTAAGGAATTGCGCCCTTAGTTGAACAAGATAAATTTGATTGAATCTATCAAACTTCATTGATTTTATCGAACGTACGT
>NZ_JAKUFF010000205.1:0-437 GCF_022663305.1 Bacillus cereus group sp. BfR-BA-01408
ATTTTAAGAAAATAATGTTTTTACTACTTCACTTACTTTATCATTATGAATTTGATAATACACTTCCAGTCCTCGTCGTTCAAAGCGTACTACTTTATTTTGTTTTAATTTCGTTAAATGTTGCGAAACTGTTGATTGCGGAATTTCTAACACTTCCTGTAATTGTGTTACGTTACATGTTCCACGTTGCATTAGTTCCATTACTAGGCGTAGACGCAACGGATGCGCTAACGCTCTTAACATTTGTACATCTTCTTCTGAAATACGACATTCGAATTGATTTTGGCTCATAAAGTTCCCCTCATTTTCGTTTTTATTTTCTTTTTATTTATTTATATATCTGTTCTTATATTTCCTGTTACGACATAACTTTATCAACCTATAAAGCTGAAAAATTTTTCCACCTTAACCAGCAAAGGACTCAGGAAAAATTCCTT
>NZ_JAKUFF010000206.1:0-434 GCF_022663305.1 Bacillus cereus group sp. BfR-BA-01408
ACAAGTATCATAACGCTCAACCTTTACTTTTGTACCTGCTTTTTTATCTCTTTCTTCCTTCTCTTTCTTGGTTTGAGCTTTCTGTTCTTGCTCTTCCTTAGCTTTTGCTTCCTTCTCGGCCTTTAGGCGCTTAGCTTCTTCTTCCACAGCCCTTTTCTTAGCCTCAGCTTCGGCCTTCTTCTTCTCTTCCTCTTTCTTTTGGGCTTGTTCTTGGGCTTTTTTTTCTTCAGTCTCTTTCTTTGCCGGTTCCTTATTTTCAGCTTTCTCTTTCTCTTCTTCCTCCGGAGCCTTCTCTTTCTCTTCTTTTGCCTTAGCTTTCGCTACTTTCTTAGCCTCAGCTTCTTGTGCCATTCTGGCCTTATCTTCTGGGCTTATATCATAAAGCGCACCACCAACTACACAAAGAATAACGGATGTAACTAAAGCAATTGTTA
>NZ_JAKUFF010000207.1:0-433 GCF_022663305.1 Bacillus cereus group sp. BfR-BA-01408
CATTTCTTCTGTTGTTTCTTCTTTATTTTCTTCTTCGATCGGTGTTACCAAGATCTCCGGTTGCTCTTTTACCTCTGGCTTCTCTAACACATTCGGCTCTTCCGTTACCTTTGGCTCTTCCGGTTTTTCTAGATCTTCCATTTCTTCTGTTGTTTCTTCTTTATTTTCTTCTTCAATCGGTTTTACCCAGATCTCTGGCTTCTCTTTTACCTCTGGTTTTTCTAGCACATTCGGCTCTTCCGTTACCTTTGGTTCTTCCGATTTTTCTAAGTCTTCTAGTTCTTCTGTTGTTTCTTCTTTATTTTCTTCCTCAATCGGTTTTACCCAGATCTCCGGCTTCTCTTTTACCTCTGGTTTTTCTAATACATTCGGTTCTTCTGTTACCTTTGGCTCTTCCGGTTTTTCTAAGTCTTCTAGTTCTTCTGTTGTTTCT
>NZ_JAKUFF010000208.1:0-432 GCF_022663305.1 Bacillus cereus group sp. BfR-BA-01408
CATTTTATTCACCACTTTTAAACATATTTTGAATGATTGACTTCATTATAAGTTCTTTTTTAAGAGATGAATTATAGAAGGAATCTATACAACAATAGAAAATATGTATTGATAACTAATATATAAAAGAATTTTAATATCTAACAAGTAATGGGCCAGTATATATGCTGGTTAATAACTGGTATACGAGTAGAAAGCTTATCGATACGTACAGCCAAAAAGAATTTCATCTAATTCTGATTGGTGGGTTACAGGCAAATCCCCCTTCGGCCTGGTCCAGTATTAAAATTATTAAATTCGATTCTAACTAATATACAAAAAACTGCAATCGACTCATTTACCGCGTCTGTTCATGACTATAAAGTACATCTTGGTAATACGAAAAATGCCAAGGTCCTGTTGTCTTAGGAACACGAATTCGATTCAAGGAAT
>NZ_JAKUFF010000209.1:0-416 GCF_022663305.1 Bacillus cereus group sp. BfR-BA-01408
TTGTTCTTCTGTTTGTGGCTCTACTACTACTTGTTGCATTGGTTGTTCTTCCACTTGTGGTTCTACCACTACTTGCTGCATTGGTTGTTCTTCCACTTGTGGTTCTACTGCCACTTGCTGCATTGGTTGTTCTTCCACTTGTGGTTCTACTGCCACTTGCTGCATTGGTTGTTCTTCTACTTGATGTACAGGCTTATTCTCTACTCGTTCTTTCATAGAAGGTTGCATTGCATTCGTTCTAGCCGCATGTCTTTCCACTAATCGCGCTCTATCTTGTTTCAACATAACAACATTGAATGGTACGTGACGCTTTTTCTCACGTTTAGATTCTTCTTTTTGTACAACTGGTGGCTCTTCTGCGACCGGTGTTTCTTCTGCAACTGATTGTTCTTCTTCAATCGCTGCTTCTTCTACAA
>NZ_JAKUFF010000210.1:0-412 GCF_022663305.1 Bacillus cereus group sp. BfR-BA-01408
AAGGAGGATACATAAGATGAAAGAGCAAGTATTACAAGTAACAAAAGGTGACTTCGTAGGATCAGCAAGTGGAGCAGTAGTATTAACAGCATTAATCGTATTTCTATCAAGCGTATTAGTATAATAGAAGTTTTGTAACAAAAGAAAACGAGAGGAGAATGCAAAATGAAAGAGCAAGTATTACAAGTAACAAAAGGTGATTTCGTAGGATCAGCAAGTGGAGCAGTAGTATTAACAGCGTTAATCGTATTTCTATCAAGCGTGTTAGTATAATAAAAGTTTTGTAACAAAAAACAAATGAAGGGAGAATGAAAGAAATGAAAGAGCAGGTATTACAAGTAACAAAAGGTGACTTCGTAGGATCAGCAAGTGGAGCAGTAGTGTTAACAGCATTAATCGTATTTCTATCAAG
>NZ_JAKUFF010000211.1:0-410 GCF_022663305.1 Bacillus cereus group sp. BfR-BA-01408
AAGATATGAAAAGATTAATTTTACATTTTTTTGGCGTTACCTATTTGGTAAAATGTTACAATTATAGGTATGTTGTTTACATCTATATAAAATGATAAAAAAATATGTATATACTGACAAAAATAAGGGGATGGTTGTTAGATAGCCTTTGTAAAAATAGGGAGTATAGCGAAAGGACAGTAATTTCTATTACTGATTAATACTTGTCCTGGCTAGTTTTAGCTGGAAAAATAGTTCTCGATTTGAATATGAGTTATGTTATAATTGCTAGGTGTGTTTGAATGATAAAAAATTATGATTAAAAGATAATGTTAAGATTTTGTATGGAGGTCTTGGAATGTTAGCAAATCAAGCTAGGGTTAGATTTGAGCGTTTTTTGCTCTTTTTTATTATTTTACAGCCTGTTTTAG
>NZ_JAKUFF010000212.1:0-408 GCF_022663305.1 Bacillus cereus group sp. BfR-BA-01408
TAAGTCTTTCATTTCTTCTGTTGTTTCTTCTTTATTTTCTTCTTCGATCGGTGTTACCAAGATCTCCGGTTGCTCTTTTACCTCTGGCTTCTCTAACACATTCGGCTCTTCTTTCACCTTTAGCTCTTCCGGCTTTAATAAACCTTCTAGTTCTTCTGTTATTTCTTCCGTTGTTCCTTCTTTATTTTCTACTTCCTCTAGGTTTACCCAGATTTCCGGCTTCTCTTTTACCTCTGGTTTTTCTAATACATTCGGTTCTTCTGTTACCTTTGGCTCTTCCGGTTTTTCTAAGTCTTCCATTTCTTCTGTTGTTTCTTCTTTATTTTCTTCTTCGATCGGTGTTACCAAGATCTCCGGTTGCTCTTTTACCTCTGGCTTCTCTAACACATTCGGCTCTTCCGTTACCTT
>NZ_JAKUFF010000213.1:0-406 GCF_022663305.1 Bacillus cereus group sp. BfR-BA-01408
TTCTAATTGCTTCATTTGCTCAATACCGGATAAGTCTTTTACTTTATTACGTGTTAATACTAAGTCTTTTAAAGGTAATGAATATAACGGTTTAATATCTTCAATTTGATTACCTGCTAAAGTTAAGTATGTTACATTTTTCAACGCGCTTAATGGCGTAACATTCGTAATTTTATTATTTGCTAAATTCAAGTAATCTAGTTGTTCCATTTTCGCTAATGCTGTTACATCTTCTATTTGGTTGCCTGATAAATATAAACTTTTTACATTTTTCATTTCAATTAGTGGTGCAACGTTCGTAATTTTATTATTACTTAAATCAAGAGAATCTAAATTATCCATCTTAACAATTGGTGTTACATCTGAAAATTCATTACCACGTAAAGCTAAATGTTTCAATTGTTTT
>NZ_JAKUFF010000214.1:0-401 GCF_022663305.1 Bacillus cereus group sp. BfR-BA-01408
CTGTTTGTTGAATGTTGTTTGTTACAACAATTGTTGCTATAGGGAAGCTAGGTCCAGTAGGCCCAGTAGGTCCTGTAACTCCTATACCAGTAGCGCCCGTTGGCCCTTGAACACCTTGAGGTCCAGTAGCCCCAGTAGCACCCGCCGGTCCTTGAGCACCTTGAGGTCCAGTGGCCCCAGTAGCACCTGCCGGCCCTTGAATACCTTGAGGTCCAGTAGCACCTGTATTACCTTGAGGTCCCTGAGGTCCAGTAGGTCCAGGAGGCCCACCAGAAGGTCCAGTAGGTCCGGTAACTCCTATACCAGTAGCGCCCGTTGGCCCTTGAATACCTTGAGGTCCAGTGGCACCAGTAGCGCCGGTAGCGCCCGTGTTCCCTTGAGGTCCAGTGGCCCCAGTAGCG
>NZ_JAKUFF010000215.1:0-385 GCF_022663305.1 Bacillus cereus group sp. BfR-BA-01408
TTCTTCAGTTTTATCTTTTAACACTTTAAAAACGATACTATATTCACCGTCTTTAAGAGCGTTTGGATCAATTGTTGTGTTATTGTCTTGATTATTGTTTCCGCCTTGGTTATCGTTTCCACCTTGGTTATCGTTTCCGCCTTGGTTGTCGTTTCCGCCTTGGTTATCGTTTCCACCTTGGTTATCGTTTCCGCCTTGGTTGTCGTTTCCGCCTTGGTTGTCGTTTCCGCCTTGGTTGTCGTTTCCGCCTTGGTTGTCGTTTCCGCCTTGGTTGTCTAACGGTTTAATGCTATCTTTATCAAATGCAAATTGAATGTCGTAGAAATGGTGATAATTCATTGAATCGATATCTACTTTTACTTTTGCATTTAACTTTTTAGATAAA
>NZ_JAKUFF010000216.1:0-382 GCF_022663305.1 Bacillus cereus group sp. BfR-BA-01408
CCATTACCCAAACGAAATGATTTAATCTCGTAAACGTTACATGGAAGCCATTGTTTTCAAAAATAGTCTGCATAATTGGAATACGTGTATAGTATTCTGTTTGCAAATCATTTGCTAACTCATGAAAACCTCTTTGTTTTGCTGCTTCAACAGTTTTATCATATGCATCTTGATCTACAAATATCGTATCAGCAAACACTATTTTACCACCTTTGTTTAGCAATTGACTATACTTCGCAATCGCTACATTTTTTTCATCATCTGTTAAATGATGAAATGCATAGGTGCTTACTATGGTATCAATGGAATTCGGAACTTCAAACGAAAGAAAATCACCTTCTGTAATGGAAAACTCTTTTGGCAATTTCTCTTTTGCAATCAT
>NZ_JAKUFF010000217.1:0-375 GCF_022663305.1 Bacillus cereus group sp. BfR-BA-01408
TACTTTACCGTTTTGTAAAAGATCTACTTTGATCATTTCCGGACGATCTTTCGCGTTATCGTCTTTCCATGTTTTCGTTCCTTCTACTTTTGTTTCGCCTACTTTTGTATTCGTGATGTCATAACCGTTTACTTCGGATTTGTATCCGTCTACCTGTTGTTCTTTCACTTCATACTTGTATGCTACTCCGTTTGCATCGTATGCTTGGAGTTTTTCAAACGTGTACTTCCATTCTGTTGCCGCTGTTACTTCTTTTGTATCTACTACTTTACCGTTTTGTAAAAGATCTACTTTGATCATTTCCGGACGATCTTTCGCGTTATCGTCTTTCCATGTTTTCGTTCCTTCTACTTTTGTTTCGCCTACTTTTGTATT
>NZ_JAKUFF010000218.1:0-360 GCF_022663305.1 Bacillus cereus group sp. BfR-BA-01408
CTCACTCATGATAAAGTTACCATTTGTAGCATTTACTTTACCATTTAGTACTGGAACTGATGCCCAGTAATCAAACATCCCTGTAAACCCAAAGTCTTGAGCAAATTTAGGTACAAACTCATGCGAAATTTCACTTTCAGCATGCCCTACTTTACTATACGCCGTTACACGGAACCAATAATTTTTAAAGCCAGCATAAATTCCGCCAGAATTCTTATACACAGGTGATGGATCCACTGCTAATTCTGTACCTTTTTTATCGTGATGAAGTAAATATTGGCCTTTCGCTATTTCATCTTTCGTTGGCCAAATTTTCTCGTTTTGTGTTGTCCAGTTAGTCTTATCTCCTACATCGAACGC
>NZ_JAKUFF010000219.1:0-358 GCF_022663305.1 Bacillus cereus group sp. BfR-BA-01408
GATCAAGAGTTTGATACAAAAGAATTAATTGGATCAGTGGATGAAAATGATTTGAAACAAGTAGCGGGTGCGGGAGATGTAAATCCAGAAACGACGCCAGCGACACCTACAATTGTGGCAGTAAGTCTTGGGATTTGCCCAACTACAAAATGTACAAGCAAGTGCTAATCAATAACTAAAAAAAGAGAGGAAGTTAAACATGTCTAAAAACGAAAAATTAAATAAATTACGAGATCAAGAGTTTGATACAAAAGAATTAATTGGATCAGTGGATGAAAATGATTTGAAACAAGTAGCGGGTGCGGGAGATGTAAATCCAGAAACGACGCCAGCGACACCTACAATTGTGGCAGTAAGT
>NZ_JAKUFF010000220.1:0-350 GCF_022663305.1 Bacillus cereus group sp. BfR-BA-01408
TAAATCAAATAAAACTGACTCTCTTCCTTTTAAATTAAAATTCATATAATAATTTGAACCTGTACTATGATTTTTGTTTATTTCATCATGATTCCAAGTTAGCTTATTTTCACATTTAAATCGAAATACAACATTAAAAATAGGAAAAATTGATTTGTTTGAAATTTTTATTTTGCATCTGTTCGTTTCACCTATAAAAACATTTGAATTTCCTTGACTGTATTCCCATTCAACACGAGATACTTTACGTATATAAACATGCATAGCACCTATTAAAATTACATACAAAAATACGAGAGATAAAAACAGTAGATTACTTGAAAATATACATAAAATAACTGCTACAACTG
>NZ_JAKUFF010000221.1:0-341 GCF_022663305.1 Bacillus cereus group sp. BfR-BA-01408
TATGTATCCTCCTTTTAATAAGTTATCTATATGTAATTTCTAAGAAATGTTTATTTCACAGTTTTTATGTTGGCGTTACATTAAAATTAATAACGTAACGTTTGTAACATTAATGTAACATAACTATTGTTACGTTGCAATATAATTACGTAAATTTTATTACACTTTTTTACGTTTTTTTATAAACATCCTAAAAAACCTTGATTTAATGCATTTTCTACTAACTTCATGTTTGTAACATTCATGTAATATTACAGTCATATAACGAAACATCCCCATATCCACCTCTACTTTTGTTACAAATTAACATAAATCTTTCATTAATAAAGTGGAATCTATCA
>NZ_JAKUFF010000222.1:0-336 GCF_022663305.1 Bacillus cereus group sp. BfR-BA-01408
CTTCTTATTTTACAATACAATGACCTAATTCAAAACGTATTCTACACAGTATTAATGAAGATTTAAGGAAACTTACATTTTTTCAAAATAGGTCTTACCACTACTGTAACATAAAAAGCAAGCTATCAGTAGAAATCTGTCCTACAAATAGCTTGCTTTTCTCATTTTTTAAGTAAGTTTTACTATCCAATGAATGGCATGAACATCGGTATGACAACTACCGTTACAACTCCAACTACTGTTACAGCAATACTTGCCATAGCTGCCTCTACTTCACCCATTTCAATTCCTACTGCCACTCCTAATGCATGACCTGCTGTTCCCAGTGCTAAACCT
>NZ_JAKUFF010000223.1:0-335 GCF_022663305.1 Bacillus cereus group sp. BfR-BA-01408
TTTTACTAAACATTTTCAATGTCATACTTCCAATTCTTGTTGGCCCCTATGCTTATCGTACACTAGGTGCCTCTTCGATGGGGAAAGTGAACTTCTCTGAAACAATTTTTACTTACTTCTTTATTTTTGCTGTATTTGGCATCCATCAATATGGATTAAGAGAAATTAGTGCCATTAAGGATAATAAAAAGAAATCTGAACAATTATTTACTAGTTTATTTATATTAAGTATCTTCACGAATTTATTAACATTTGGAGCATATTTACTATTTAGTTACTTCGGATATGCGGAAAAAGGTTTATTTTATATCCTCCTCATATTTGGATTTAACTTT
>NZ_JAKUFF010000224.1:0-333 GCF_022663305.1 Bacillus cereus group sp. BfR-BA-01408
CTTGCACAAAATACATTCGTAACTTTGTAAATTCTTCTTCCGGTTCTTTCGTAAATAATTTCGTTAAATAAAGCGCATTTTCATCCCGCTGTGAATACGTTTCCTCTTCTTGTACTTCTTGTTTTTTCGCTTGTTCTTTCTTAAAATCTTTTCTTCCGAACAATTCAAATTGCGGCGTTGTTTCTTTCTCCTCTTCACGCTCTACAAATTCATGTTCTTCTATTTCCTCTTCTTCTACTTCCTGCTCTTTTCTTTCTTCTAGTTGGAACGGTTCAAATGCGTAATCTTCCCACTCATCTGATTCCTTATAGGCTGGCTCTTCGACTTGTGGCG
>NZ_JAKUFF010000225.1:0-326 GCF_022663305.1 Bacillus cereus group sp. BfR-BA-01408
AAAATATATCGACCGCAACTTAATTTATATCGGCGATTTTCGAAATATATCGATTTACCAACAAAAAACGACAACAAGTAAGAGGAGACTGTTCCAAAAACAGCCTCCTCGCATACGTATCTTCCGGTTGCCCACACGAAAGATACATAATTCAATTATTTACCTTCTTTTTTCATAAAAAACTTATGATGCGGAAGATCCACATTTAATGCCTCTAATTGTTTCTTTTCATTGTCTAAAATCGCTTTTGCTTTTGTTTTTGTTGCCTCATCTAATCCCGCAAAGATGTCTTCATGCTTCTCTTTCTCTGGGAGTTTCACACCTAG
>NZ_JAKUFF010000226.1:0-325 GCF_022663305.1 Bacillus cereus group sp. BfR-BA-01408
CACCATCATAACTTGTAGCTTTCTCTGTTAATTCAACAATTAACTGTTCGAGTTGTGCACAATGCGTCGTTGCATTTTGCTTTCTCTCTTTTAATAGCTCACGCTGTCCTTCTAACTTTTCTAGCTCTTTACTAGAAAGTAAAAGTACTTCTTGCAGGGAATCTACAGACTCATCTACTGCTTGTAATTGGCCTCGTAATTCTTCTAGCTCTTCTTCACCTTTTTGTAAATGCGTTGACATTTTCGCTTCTTCGTTTTTATTATGCCCAAACTGATTTCGAAGCGCTTCCCATTTCTCATGTAATTCTTCAATTTCATGTACAAT
>NZ_JAKUFF010000227.1:0-320 GCF_022663305.1 Bacillus cereus group sp. BfR-BA-01408
ACTATATATAAAACCACTAATGGTGGTATAAACAAAAGTGGCGGTCCCGACCGGGGTCGAACCGGCGATCTCCTGCGTGACAGGCAGGCATGTTAACCACTACACCACGGGACCAAAAATGAACATAAAAAAACATGACCCGTACGGGATTCGAACCCGTGTTACCGCCGTGAAAGGGCGGTGTCTTAACCACTTGACCAACGGGCCACGAAAAATAAAATGGTGAGCCATGAAGGACTCGAACCTTCGACCCTCTGATTAAAAGTCAGATGCTCTACCAACTGAGCTAATGGCTCATACTCACCAACGTCATATTTTCG
>NZ_JAKUFF010000228.1:0-311 GCF_022663305.1 Bacillus cereus group sp. BfR-BA-01408
TCTTGGAACGCTATAAGAATCATTTGATTCTATAGCTTTATAAGGACAGGAATGAATATTCATTCCTGAATAGAATTAAAAAATGAGAGTAGGAGAGGGTATTTGTGTAACTAAAGGAATGAACATTCATTCCGAAAAAGTAGTTTAATAGAGTTTATAAAACAATGTAATAGAGTAATAGGAATGAATGTTCATTCCGGAATGGTATTTTAAAAAGCTGGGAATGAATATTCATTCCGAAACTAACATGAAATTTTAATCGCGGGAGATGATGCAAATGAGCAAGCTGAAAAATTGGAGAAGTTTATCTT
>NZ_JAKUFF010000229.1:0-310 GCF_022663305.1 Bacillus cereus group sp. BfR-BA-01408
TTCTTTCTTTTGAGATAATAAGTAATCAAGCATTAATGCACCTGTTTGGTTACCAGTTAATACTTGGAACTCACCATCGTGATTACGAACTGCTACACCAAGGCGGTCTGCATCAGGATCCGTTGCGATTAACACATCTGCGCCTACCTTCTCACCGTCACGAATTGCATATTCAAATGCTGCATGCTCTTCTGGGTTCGGTGATTTTACTGTAGAGAAGTTCGGATCTGGTAACTCTTGCTCTTTTACAACTGTTACATCTGTAAATCCAACTTCTTCTAAACCACGGCGTACAGAAATATTTGATGTT
>NZ_JAKUFF010000230.1:0-310 GCF_022663305.1 Bacillus cereus group sp. BfR-BA-01408
CAGAAATTATGGCGGTTGTGGCGAAGTGGTTAACGCACCGGATTGTGGCTCCGGCATTCGTGGGTTCGATTCCCATCAGTCGCCCCATTTTTCTTAAATAAATTAATATGCGGGTGTGGCGGAATTGGCAGACGCACCAGACTTAGGATCTGGCGCCTTTGGCGTGGGGGTTCGACTCCCTTCACCCGCACTTTTAATTAAATAACTCATACATGTCTTGCGGAAGTAGTTCAGTGGTAGAATACAACCTTGCCAAGGTTGGGGTCGCGGGTTCGAATCCCGTCTTCCGCTCCAATTTTCAATATGACAT
>NZ_JAKUFF010000231.1:0-309 GCF_022663305.1 Bacillus cereus group sp. BfR-BA-01408
ACCATTTACTTTGGATTCATATCCTGGTACTGCTTGTTCTTTCACTTCATACTTGTATGCTACTCCATTTGCATCATACGCTGCTAAATCTTTAAACTCATACTTCCAGCCCGTTGCTTCACTTACTTCTTGCGTCGCAATCACTGTTTCTTTTTGTGCTTGTGAGTTATCTTTTTGTACTAAATCTACTTTGATGGTTTTCGGACGATCTGACGCATTGTTATCATTCCACGTCTTCGTCCCTGCAACTGATGTCTTGCCTACTTTTGTATTCGTGATGTCATAACCATTTACTTTGGATTCGTATCC
>NZ_JAKUFF010000232.1:0-301 GCF_022663305.1 Bacillus cereus group sp. BfR-BA-01408
AGCACCCCGGAAGGGGAGTGAAAGAGATCCTGAAACCGTGTGCCTACAAATAGTCAGAGCCCGTTAACGGGTGATGGCGTGCCTTTTGTAGAATGAACCGGCGAGTTACGATCCCGTGCGAGGTTAAGCTGAAGAGGCGGAGCCGCAGCGAAAGCGAGTCTGAATAGGGCGTTTAGTACGTGGTCGTAGACCCGAAACCAGGTGATCTACCCATGTCCAGGGTGAAGTTCAGGTAACACTGAATGGAGGCCCGAACCCACGCACGTTGAAAAGTGCGGGGATGAGGTGTGGGTAGCGGAGA
>NZ_JAKUFF010000233.1:0-301 GCF_022663305.1 Bacillus cereus group sp. BfR-BA-01408
CCTTGTGGGCCTTGAATTCCTTGTGGGCCGGTTGGACCTATGTCGCCTTGTGGGCCTTGAACCCCTTGCGGACCTTGATCTCCTGTGGCCCCCGTTACTCCTTGAATTCCTTGCGGACCTTGAACACCTTGGGGACCCGTCGGACCTATCTCTCCTTGCACTCCTTGGATTCCTTGCGGACCTTGTAAACCCGTCACTCCGGTTGCTCCCGTTTCTCCCGTCGCTCCTGTCACTCCAGTTGAGCCTGTTGCCCCAGTATCTCCTGTTACTCCTGTCGCCCCAGTTGCTCCTGTTGGGCCAG
>NZ_JAKUFF010000234.1:0-299 GCF_022663305.1 Bacillus cereus group sp. BfR-BA-01408
TGTTAATTCACGTTTAGCGGACTGCGTGTTATTTTTAGACTCTTCTTTTGCCTTTATTGCTTCTCGGGCTTTTGCTTCTTCCTTGGCCTTAGCTATTTCTCGTGCTTTCGCCTCTTCCTTAGCTTTGGCTATTTCTTGCGCTTTTGCTTCTTCTTTAGCCTTTGCTATTTCTCGTGCTTTCTCTTCTTCTTTAGCCTTCGCTATTTCTTGCGCTTTTGCTTCTTCTTTAGCCTTCGCTATTTCTTGCGCTTTTGCTTCTTCTTTAGCCTTTGCTATTTCTTGAGCCTTCGCTTCTTCTT
>NZ_JAKUFF010000235.1:0-296 GCF_022663305.1 Bacillus cereus group sp. BfR-BA-01408
CTATGAGTGAAGTAGCTGGTCGTATGGCTGCACAAATTGGTGCACAATTCCTTGAGAAGAACAAAGGCGGTAAAGGTATCTTACTTGCAGGTGTTCCAGGGGTTAAACGTGGTAAAGTAACAATCATCGGTGGTGGACAAGCTGGTACAAATGCTGCTAAAATTGCAGTTGGACTAGGTGCGGATGTAACAATCATCGACTTAAGTGCAGAACGTCTTCGTCAATTAGATGACATTTTCGGAAACCAAGTAAAAACTTTAATGTCTAATCCGTACAATATTGCAGAAGCTGTAAAA
>NZ_JAKUFF010000236.1:0-295 GCF_022663305.1 Bacillus cereus group sp. BfR-BA-01408
TGGGTTTTGTTGAAACTGTTGTTCTTGAGTTTGTGTTGCTACATATGGATTTTGTTGAAATTGTTGTTCTTGAGTTTGCGGTGCTACATAAGGATTTTGTTGAAATTGTTGCTCTTGAGTTTGTGGTACTGCATATGGATTTTGAGGATATTCGTAACTTGGACGTGTGTCATATGGATTTTGCTGAAATTGTTGTTCTTGAGTTTGTGGCGCTGCATATGGATTTTGTTCATATTGTTGCTCTTGTTCTTCATATTGTTCTGTATATCTTTGTTCTTGTTCCTGCGCCTGAGGG
>NZ_JAKUFF010000237.1:0-295 GCF_022663305.1 Bacillus cereus group sp. BfR-BA-01408
TCATGTCCTGTAGCTGGAAGTTGTGCATGAGACGCACCTTGTCCTTTTTCTGGTAAGGTAGGTTTTTCTTTATCTACGTTTTCCATTCCTTCACTTGGTGTTCCTGTCTCTTCACCTGGCTTCTCTGTTTCTTCACCTGATGTTCCTGTCTCTTCACCTGGTTTCTCTATTTCTTCACCCGGTTTTCCTGTCTCTTCACCTGGATTCTCTGTTTCTTCACCCGGTTTTCCTGTCTCTTCGCCTGGCTTTTCTGTTTCCTCACCTGGCTTTTCTGTTTCTTCACCTGGTTTCTCTG
>NZ_JAKUFF010000238.1:0-294 GCF_022663305.1 Bacillus cereus group sp. BfR-BA-01408
CACTTCTTCTGACTCTTCTGTTTCTGCAATTACTTCCACTTCTTCTGACTCTTCTGCTTCCGCAATTACTTCCACTTCTTCTGAATCTTCTGCTTCCGCAATTACTTCCACTTCTTCTGACTCTTCTGTTTCTGCAATTACTTCCACTTCTTCTGACTCTTCTGTTTCTGCAATTACTTCCATTTCTTCTGATTCTTCTGCTTCCGCAATTACTTCCACTTCTTCTGATTCTTCTGTTTCTGTAATTACGTCTACCTCTTCAAATTCTTCTGGTATTTCCACAATGATTGTTTC
>NZ_JAKUFF010000239.1:0-293 GCF_022663305.1 Bacillus cereus group sp. BfR-BA-01408
TAATCGCTTCATTAGAAACACCCAATAATTTTGCGATACTCATCGCTGCTAAAATATTTTCTAAATTATGTTGACCAGGTAAAACGATATCACCTACTTCAACAACTTTTTCACCTTTAAAATAAAGAGCATTATCTTTTATGCACGCACCATCTTCAATTTCTTTCGTTGTTGAGAACAGTACTTTTTGACCTTTACTATAAGCAGATAAAGCCATCACATCTGCATCATCTGCATTTATTACACTATAATCATTTTCTGTTTGGTTTTTAAAAATATTCGCTTTTGCTAAG
>NZ_JAKUFF010000240.1:0-293 GCF_022663305.1 Bacillus cereus group sp. BfR-BA-01408
TTCATAACTTCTTGTTTTACTACTTCATTTGCTACTACGTTTACTTCGACTGTTACTTCTACTGCTTTATAACCTTCTGGCGCTTTCGTTTCTTCTAACGTATACTTTCCTGGCACTAAGTTTTCGAATTTCACAACACCGTCTTTATTCGTTGTTTTCGTTTCTCCAACTACTTGACCAGCTTCATTTTTCAGCTTAAATTCTGCACCCTCTAGAACTTTTCCGCTCTCTGCATCCTTTTTGATTACTTGTAAGCTTCCTAGTTCTTTTGCATTTTCTACTTGTACTTGCAC
>NZ_JAKUFF010000241.1:0-292 GCF_022663305.1 Bacillus cereus group sp. BfR-BA-01408
TGGGATTCGGAAGCGATGTAATAGAAGAAAAGGTATCACCTTGTGGTGATGCCTTTTTTGTGTAAGATGGGCGGTAGTTATAGTACATGAAATTTATATCGGCGATTATCGGAATATATCAGCGCAACTTGAGATATATCGGCGATTATTGAAATATATCAGCGCAACTGAAATTATATCAGCGATTATTCAAATATATCGACTTTCCGGCAAAAAACGACAACTATCGCAAACCTCATTTTAGTTTCATAGTCGAATCACTTGAATAATTATTTGATAATGGTTATCATTT
>NZ_JAKUFF010000242.1:0-292 GCF_022663305.1 Bacillus cereus group sp. BfR-BA-01408
AACGTCCTACTCTCACAGGGACAAGGTCCCAACTACCATCGGCGCTAGAGAGCTTAACTTCCGTGTTCGGTATGGGAACGGGTGTGACCTCTCTGCCATCATTACCAGACTTTTATCATTATAAACATTTCTTTCGAAATGTCAAGAGGAAAATTATATATTCCTTCAAAACTAGATAACATTGCTACATATTATATGGTTAAGTCCTCGATCTATTAGTATTCGTCAGCTCCACATGTCACCATGCTTCCACCTCGAACCTATCAACCTGATCATCTTTCAGGGATCTTAC
>NZ_JAKUFF010000243.1:0-291 GCF_022663305.1 Bacillus cereus group sp. BfR-BA-01408
TGTTCCTCCCTAATTTATAAGACATTCCCCAGTGTCTTGAACAACTTCCATCCCTAATTAAATTGACATAAATTGTCCCCTTCCTTTGGCCATCCTGCGTGATGGTCTTATTTTTGTCTTTCTATCTTCTATTTAAAACTCCCTCTCTCTTTCACTCTATGTTCACACGGGCGTCACATCCACATTTTATAGTATATGTATCGAAGTTGTTCCTCCCTAATTTATAAGACATTCCCCAGTGTCTTGAACAACTTCCATCCCTAATTAAATTGACATAAATTGTCCCCTTCC
>NZ_JAKUFF010000244.1:0-290 GCF_022663305.1 Bacillus cereus group sp. BfR-BA-01408
GTTACCTTTGGTTCTTCCGGTTTTTCTAAGTCTTCTAGTTCTTCTGTTGTTTCTTCTTTATTTTCTTCTTCCTCTGGTTTCACCCAGATTTCTGGTTTTTCTGTTACCTCTGGTTTTTCTAGCACATTCGGCTCTTCCGTTACCTTTGGTTCTTCCGGTTTTTCTAAGTCTTCTAGTTCTTCTGTTGTTTCTTCTTTATTTTCTTCTTCCTCTGGTTTCACCCAGATTTCTGGTTTTTCTGTTACCTCTGGTTTTTCTAGCACATTCGGCTCTTCCGTTACCTTTGGTTC
>NZ_JAKUFF010000245.1:0-290 GCF_022663305.1 Bacillus cereus group sp. BfR-BA-01408
CCGTCACTCCGGTTGCTCCCGTTTCTCCCGTCGCTCCTGTCACTCCAGTTGAGCCTGTTGCCCCAGTATCTCCTGTTACTCCTGTCGCCCCAGTTGCTCCTGTTGGGCCAGGTGGTCCACCAGATGGACCTGTTACTCCCGCCGGACCTGATGGCCCCGTTGGGCCGGTCGGTCCGGCAGGTCCTCCAGATGGGCCTGTTGGACCGGTTACTCCTGTTGGGCCTGTAGTGCCTTCCCCTGTCGCACCTGTTGCTCCCGTATCTCCTGTTGCCCCAGTCGGACCTTGTATT
>NZ_JAKUFF010000246.1:0-288 GCF_022663305.1 Bacillus cereus group sp. BfR-BA-01408
AGCGGTTCGATCCCGCTAGGCTCCACTTATCTTAATATCATTTATGGCGGTGTAGCTCAGCTGGCTAGAGCGTACGGTTCATACCCGTGAGGTCGGGGGTTCGATCCCCTCCGCCGCTACCATAAAGGACCTTTAGCTCAGCTGGTTAGAGCAGACGGCTCATAACCGTCCGGTCGTAGGTTCGAGTCCTACAAGGTCCACCATTAGAAGTTTATATCTCGGAGGTATACCCAAGTTCGGCTGAAGGGATCGGTCTTGAAAACCGACAGGCGGCGAGAGTCGCGCGGG
>NZ_JAKUFF010000247.1:0-287 GCF_022663305.1 Bacillus cereus group sp. BfR-BA-01408
TCTTCTCTGGCATTTTCACGCCTAACTTCGTTAATTCCTCTTTTGCTTGTTCACGTGTTAATTTGCCGGATTTCTCTTGCTCTAAAATTGATTTTGCTTTTTCTTTCGTTTGATCATCTAATTCCGCAAACATTTCTTTGTGTTTACCCTTTTCCGGGAACTTCACGCCTAATTTTGTTAATTCTTCTTTTGCTTGTTCACGTGTTAATTTACCGGATTTCTCTTGCTCTAAAATTGATTTTGCTTTTTCTTTTGTCGCTTCATCTAATCCCGCAAACATTTCTTTA
>NZ_JAKUFF010000248.1:0-287 GCF_022663305.1 Bacillus cereus group sp. BfR-BA-01408
TTTAGAGTTTTGCTGTTTACCTTGATCAGAGTTGTCTTGTTTAGAGTTTTGCTGTTTACCTTGATCAGAGTTGTGTTGTTTAGAGTTTTGCTGTTTACCTTGATCAGAGTTGTGTTGTTTAGAGTTTTGCTGTTTACTTTGATCAGAGTTGTGTTGTTTAGAGTTTTGCTGTTTATCTTGATCAGAGTTGTGTTGTTTAGAGTTTTGCTGTTTACCTTGATCAGAGTTGTGTTGTTTAGAGTTTTGCTGTTTACCTTGATCAGAGTAGTCTTGTTTAGAGTTTTGTT
>NZ_JAKUFF010000249.1:0-286 GCF_022663305.1 Bacillus cereus group sp. BfR-BA-01408
CCCGACAGGAGCGACAGGTCCAGCAGGTACTGGTGGCGCAACAGGTTTAACTGGTGCAACAGGCCCAACGGGAGCAACAGGTTTAACTGGTGCAACAGGCTTAACAGGCCCAACAGGAGCAACAGGCTTAACAGGTCCAACAGGAGCAACAGGCCCAACGGGAGCAACAGGTTTAACTGGTGCAACAGGCTTAACAGGAGCAACAGGAGCAACAGGTGGCGGAGCTATTATTCCATTCGCTTCGGGTACAACACCAGCTGCGTTAGTTAACGCATTAGTAGCAAAT
>NZ_JAKUFF010000250.1:0-285 GCF_022663305.1 Bacillus cereus group sp. BfR-BA-01408
TCTTGCTGGTGCCCATTATTCCCTTGCGAGCCTCTTCCGTTGTTTCCTTCCTGATTCCCATTATTTCCTTGGGACCCTCTTCCGTTGTTTCCTTCCTGATTCCCATTATTTCCTTGGGAACCTCTTCCATTGTTTCCTTCCTGATTCCCATTATTTCCTTGGGACCCTCTTCCATTGTTTCCTTGCTGATTCCCATTATTCCCTTGCGATCCTCTTCCATTGTTTCCTTCCTGATTCCCATTATTTCCTTGGGAACCTCTTCCATTGTTTCCTTTCTGATTCCCA
>NZ_JAKUFF010000251.1:0-280 GCF_022663305.1 Bacillus cereus group sp. BfR-BA-01408
ACCAGGAATCCCTTGAATACCCTGCGGACCTTCTGGACCGGTTGGCCCAATTGGCCCTTGAATCCCTTGTATTCCTTGCAAGCCCTGTGCTCCCGTGCTTCCAGTCGGACCTGTACTTCCCGTCGCTCCTGTTACCCCCGTACTTCCTGTAGCCCCAGTATTTCCCGTTGCTCCTGTTGCTCCTGTACTTCCACTCGGTCCACCGCCCGGACCTGTCGCACCAGTTGGCCCCGTCGGACCAGGAGGTCCTCCTGACGGACCAGTGATCCCTGTCGGACCT
>NZ_JAKUFF010000252.1:0-279 GCF_022663305.1 Bacillus cereus group sp. BfR-BA-01408
ACTTGTTTCAAATCATTTTCATCCACTGATCCAATTAATTCTTTTGTATCAAACTCTTGATCTCGCAATTTATTTAATTTTTCGTTTTTAGACATATTTAACTTCCTCTCTTTTTTAGGTTGTTTATTAACAGCTTTTTGTACATACACCAGTTGGGCAAAGTTTCACACTTACTGCCACAATTGTAGGTGTCGCTGGCGTCGTTTCTGGATTTACATCTCCCGCACCCGCTACTTGTTTCAAATCATTTTCATCCACTGATCCAATTAATTCTTTTGT
>NZ_JAKUFF010000253.1:0-279 GCF_022663305.1 Bacillus cereus group sp. BfR-BA-01408
AATAATATATAGAAGAAACTGTCTCTCAGTAGGTGATCTACTGGAGGCAGTTTTTTTATGCTGTCATTATTGTCGAGTTTTGTCGGTAAGTCGATATATTGCAAAAATCGCCGATATAATTTGAGTTACGGTCGATAAATTTCAAAAATCGCTGATATATTTGGAGTTATAGTCGATATATTCTAAAAATCGCCGATATAATTTCACTTACCGACAAAAACATAAGAAAATCCCTTTCACAATCTAAAGAAAACGCCTCCATTGAAATGGATTCCACAC
>NZ_JAKUFF010000254.1:0-278 GCF_022663305.1 Bacillus cereus group sp. BfR-BA-01408
CACTTACTGCTGAAGCAACAGCATCTGAATCGGTTGGATTAATAACAACTACATCGACACCTTTTTGAATTAAATCTTCAACATCGTTCGTTTGCTTTGCTGCATCATTTTGCGCATCAACAGCAATCAATTCAATGCCGCTATCTTTCGCTTTCTTTTCTGCACCCTTTTTCAAAGTTACAAAAAATGGATTGTTTAAAGTTGAAACAGAGAATCCAACTTTAATAGTTTTATTTCGACCTTTATCGCTAGAATCCTTTGCCCATTCTGGCGGTTCC
>NZ_JAKUFF010000255.1:0-277 GCF_022663305.1 Bacillus cereus group sp. BfR-BA-01408
CTGCAGGATGACTTGGCGCATCCTCATTTTTAGAACGTAATACCGGGTTTTTCCAAGATTCTACTACTTTTTTTGATGACATTTTCAACACTCCTATTAATTTATTTTTTTTATAAAGATAATTAGTTACAAGAAAAATATACCTTTAGTTAAATTACGTTAATTATTGATATAGAAATTAGCACTTGCTTGTACATTTTGTAGTTGGACAAATCCCAAGACTTACTGCCACAATTGTAGGTGTCGCTGGCGTCGTTTCTGGATTTACATCTCCCGC
>NZ_JAKUFF010000256.1:0-275 GCF_022663305.1 Bacillus cereus group sp. BfR-BA-01408
TTCCTGGCTCTAATTTCTGAGAGATTACTTTACCTGTTTTATCTGTTCGTAATGTCTCTACTTTTTTACCATCTTTGTACACTTCAAATTCTGCATCTGATAATACTTTCGCTTTATCTTCTGCATCTACTTTTACGATTTCAAATTGACCTGTTAACTTTTCGTTCATAACTTCTTGTTTTACTACTTCATTTGCTACTACGTTTACTTCGACTGTTACTTCTACTGCTTTATAACCTTCTGGCGCTTTCGTTTCTTCTAACGTATACTTTCCT
>NZ_JAKUFF010000257.1:0-275 GCF_022663305.1 Bacillus cereus group sp. BfR-BA-01408
CATTGGAATGACATCACTTGCTTCATACCCTTTATACTCCATATCATCCACATGCACAGTAATCGGCGCATCTGTAATAATCGTTGCAAGATCTTTACTCATAAGAGCTTGCTCTTTATTTGCTTCCAGCTTTTCTTTTAATTTCTTCCCGCTTACTTGATCTATATTTTCATACACTTCTTCAACTGTTCCAAACTGTGTTAACAATTTAATCGCCGTTTTTTCACCAACTCCTGGTACACCTGGAATATTATCTGATTGGTCTCCCATTAAGC
>NZ_JAKUFF010000258.1:0-271 GCF_022663305.1 Bacillus cereus group sp. BfR-BA-01408
GGTGGCAGCGACTCTGGTGGCAGCGGCTCTAGCGGCAACGGTTCTGGCCGCAGTGGTTCTGGCGGCAGCGGCTCTGGTGGCAGCGGCTCTAGCGGCAGTGGTTCTGACGGTAACGGTTCTGGTGGCAGCGGCTCTGGCGGCAACGGTTCTGGCCGCAGTGGTTCTGACGGTAACGGTTCTGGTGGCAGTGGTTCTGACGGTAACGGTTCTGGTGGCAGCGGCTCTGGCGGCAATCGTGGTAAAGGCGATAGCAGTTCTCAAGGAGGAAATG
>NZ_JAKUFF010000259.1:0-271 GCF_022663305.1 Bacillus cereus group sp. BfR-BA-01408
TTCAGCGGTAAATGAAATGATGTAGACCATCTTTCTGAGTTATTTTAACGGTATATGAAATGATGTAGACCATCTTTCTGAGTTGTTTCAGCGGTATATGAAATTATATCGGCGATTTTGCGAATATATCGGCGCAACTCGAATTATATCAGCGATTTTTTGAATATATCGACTTACCGACAAAAATTGACAACAATAACACCCCATCTTATATGCAAAGCTCCTGAAAAACAACGATTCCGCCCGCGCCAATTGAAATTTCACGAAATAA
>NZ_JAKUFF010000260.1:0-271 GCF_022663305.1 Bacillus cereus group sp. BfR-BA-01408
TCTACCGCATTCGTATTGACAAAAAGTTTGTATACTACAGATAAGAAAGGGAATAAAGTAGAAGTTGTCATTATGTTTAACGATATAGAAAATCAAGTTGCATATCAAAAGCTGAGAAATAATGTAGATTATTTTATTCGAGATGCTATAACAGATGAAGAGTTTAGAAATAAATTATAATGAAATAATTTTATTATGTAAACAATGAGCTGTTAAAGGTAGGTGTTGAGATGGGGTTGAATGAGTATATGCTTGAAACGTTTCCAAATTT
>NZ_JAKUFF010000261.1:0-270 GCF_022663305.1 Bacillus cereus group sp. BfR-BA-01408
TAATTGTTTCTTTTCATTGTCTAAAATCGCTTTTGCTTTTGTTTTTGTTGCCTCATCTAATCCCGCAAAGATGTCTTCATGCTTCTCTTTCTCTGGGAGTTTCACACCTAGTTTTGTTAATTCTTCTTTTGCTTGCTCATGCGTTAATTTCCCGGACTTTTCCTGTTCAAAAATAGACTTTGCTTTTTCCTTTGTTGCTTCATCTAAGTTAGCAAGTATGTCTTTATGCTTACTCTTCTCTGGCATTTTCACGCCTAACTTCGTTAATTC
>NZ_JAKUFF010000262.1:0-270 GCF_022663305.1 Bacillus cereus group sp. BfR-BA-01408
GTATTACAAGTAACAAAAGGTGACTTCGTAGGATCAGCAAGTGGAGCAGTAGTGTTAACAGCATTAATCGTATTTCTATCAAGCGTGTTAGTATAATAAAAACTTTGTAACAAAAGAAAAATGAGAGGAGAATGCAAAATGAAAGAGCAAGTATTACAAGTAACAAAAGGTGACTTTGTAGGATCAGCAAGTGGAGCGGTAGTATTAACAGCATTAATCGTATTTCTATCAAGTGTATTAGTGTAATAGAAGTTTTACATTATACAAAAT
>NZ_JAKUFF010000263.1:0-269 GCF_022663305.1 Bacillus cereus group sp. BfR-BA-01408
CGAAAGTATTATCAGATGCAGAATTTGAAGTGTACAAAGATGGTAAAAAAGTAGAGACATTACGAACAGATAAAACAGGTAAAGTAATCTCTCAGAAATTAGAGCCAGGAAAGTACACATTAAAAGAAACGAAAGCACCACAAGGATATAAGTTGTTAAAAGAAGAAATTGAAGTCGTTGTGGAAGCAAACAAAGTAGTGCAAGTACAAGTAGAAAATGCAAAAGAACTAGGAAGCTTACAAGTAATCAAAAAGGATGCAGAGAGCGGA
>NZ_JAKUFF010000264.1:0-265 GCF_022663305.1 Bacillus cereus group sp. BfR-BA-01408
GGTTATTATCCATGATTGGCATTATATTTGGTGGTTGATTGTTATCCATGATTGGCATTATGTTTGGTGGTTGATTGTTATCCATGATTGGCATTATGTTTGGTGGTTGATTGTTATCCATGATTGGCATTATGTTTGGTGGCTGATTATTATCCAACATTGGCATTATGTTTGGCACTTGAATATTTGGCGGTATTACTTGCGGAATAACTATATTTTCTTTCGATACATTTGGTGACACTATATTTCCTACATTTTCTTTCTT
>NZ_JAKUFF010000265.1:0-265 GCF_022663305.1 Bacillus cereus group sp. BfR-BA-01408
GAATTTAAAAAAACAAAATCTGGTGTATGCTTCTTCATCATAAATAATGATTCTGTTCCTGTATTTGCTTCAAAACATTCTACATTCCTTATATTTTCAGTAAATTTTTCAGCTAAACTTCTTCGCTCTTCTGCATCTTCCATGATCAGTAAAATTTTCATTTCTTCAACCACCTAATTCTTTTGTCCGTATGTCCTGTTGTATACATTCGCTTTTATAAGGAACATTCCCTTTTTCTTACTATACCATTATTTATCTAAAAAAA
>NZ_JAKUFF010000266.1:0-264 GCF_022663305.1 Bacillus cereus group sp. BfR-BA-01408
ATTTTCTTGTTTTTCTTTATCTACTAATATCAGTTCTGCGGATACCCCGAAAAATATAACTCCTCAAACTTATGCCATCGATACGCCTCCAGTCTATAGTGACTGGAGACCTCCTCAAGTTTAATACATATTTACATAATAAAGTATATATAGGGCCCCCCACTTAAATGAAGTATTTAGGTGGGGGGCCTTATATATTGGTTTTATAGACAATTAAGTTATAAATAATTAGTTAAATTTATAACTTTAGTACTAGAAAAATTT
>NZ_JAKUFF010000267.1:0-264 GCF_022663305.1 Bacillus cereus group sp. BfR-BA-01408
ATCCGAAACTAACTGAAAAATTAGTATCTAAAAAAGAAATAAATAAGTTCAGAGATAAAGATATTACCGGAAAAAATTTAGATAAAAAAATTGAAGAGTTAAAAAGAAAACGAGTTACAGATAAAGATCTTCAAGATTTAACAGATAAAGATGTTAAAGTGTTAGCTATTAAAAGTAAGATGACTTCTGGTTATCAAATGGCTCCTCAAATTATTAAAAAAGATGTTAGTGAAAAGGAATTTACTATAATTAGTGAAGGTTTAG
>NZ_JAKUFF010000268.1:0-263 GCF_022663305.1 Bacillus cereus group sp. BfR-BA-01408
TAACATATGAAATATTTCTTTTCTTATATTATAACAGAAGTTACGATACTTCTCTAATTCCCTCTTATCTTTGGAGCCGTGTAGCAATAAAAAATTATATCGGCGATTTTTCAAATATATCGACCACAACTTAATTTATATCAGCGATTTTCAAAATATATCGACCGCAACTTAATTTATATCGGCGATTTTCGAAATATATCGATTTACCAACAAAAAACGACAACAAGTAAGAGGAGACTGTTCCAAAAACAGCCTCCTCG
>NZ_JAKUFF010000269.1:0-263 GCF_022663305.1 Bacillus cereus group sp. BfR-BA-01408
GCGGGACATTCGTTCCACCAAGAAGTACCGATATCGCTGAACCCGACGTATTATTTGCAAATGCATACGTCGCCGTGATACTTGTACCTGTTATTCCCGTTGGGCCGGTTGAACCTGTTGAACCCGTCGCTCCGGTTACTCCCGTCGCTCCCGTTGGACCTGTTGCTCCCGTTATTCCTGTCGCTCCCGTTGGACCTGTTGCTCCCGTTACTCCTGTCGCTCCCGTTACTCCTGTCGCTCCCGTTGGACCCGTTGCTCCCGTT
>NZ_JAKUFF010000270.1:0-260 GCF_022663305.1 Bacillus cereus group sp. BfR-BA-01408
AAAATAAGAGCCCTCTATATGATTAGGGGCTCTTATTTTGTCGTTATGTGTCGGTAAGTCGATATGTCTTGTCGAATCGTCGATATAATGAAAAAATCGTTGATATATTTTGAGTTGTGATCGATATATTTGAAAAATCGTCGATATAATTTCATTTACCATTACGTAACATGAAAAAGAGCTATTCCCAAACAACGGGAATAGCTCTTTTTCTTATGCAACCTTCTCTTCTGAAGTAATGCCGCGAATGTCATCAGCAG
>NZ_JAKUFF010000271.1:0-260 GCF_022663305.1 Bacillus cereus group sp. BfR-BA-01408
TGGAGGCTCATGGGGCGGTGGATTTTTCCCTGGAAGTTTTGCTGGAGGTGTGTTAGGTGGGCTTACAGCAGGTGCATTAACGGGTGCAGCAGGTGGAGGATACTATCCAGCACCGTACCCAGTAACTTATCCAGCGCCATATCCAGTTCCATATCCAACACCATATCCGGGGTATCAACAAACACCATATCCGTATTAAACCAAAAAAGAGGCTATCCTCTTTTTTGGTTTAATACGGTATTTATTTATAAAATACTTCC
>NZ_JAKUFF010000272.1:0-260 GCF_022663305.1 Bacillus cereus group sp. BfR-BA-01408
TCTTAATTCGTTCCCTGTACATTAATAAATTATCACAGCAGATCAAAATATGAATAAAATGGCCTTGTGCGTATTGCACAAGGCCATTTTCAATAGTTTTTAATTAGCAGCAATATCCGCCGTAGCCACCATATCCGTAGCCGCCGTAACCGCCATAACCACAACCGCCACCGCCGAAGCAACTAGCACCGATGATGATCAATAAAATAAACAATACGATTAGAAGCGCAAAACCGCCGCCGCATCCATGTCTGCGGTTA
>NZ_JAKUFF010000273.1:0-259 GCF_022663305.1 Bacillus cereus group sp. BfR-BA-01408
TATCGGTGAGAAAATTAAACAGTATGAAGAAAGCGGACAATACGAATTCCAATTCGGTTATGAGGAAAGCTATGGTTATTTAATCCGTCCATTCTGCCGTGATAAAGATGCAGTACAATCTGTTCTATTTGCATGTGAAGTAGCTGCATACTACAAATCACAAGGTAAAACGTTATACGATGGTCTATTAGAAGTGTTTGAGAAGTACGGTTTCTTCCGTGAAGATCTTGTATCGTTAACGCTAAAAGGAAAAGATGGA
>NZ_JAKUFF010000274.1:0-256 GCF_022663305.1 Bacillus cereus group sp. BfR-BA-01408
TAAAAGATGGATCAGTTCAATTAATTGATGGAGTAACGCAATTACAAAGTGGCTCTGGAAAAGTGACAGCAGGATTAGGTCAATTATCTGAAGGAGCAAATCAATTAGCAGATGGCTCAAGCCAAGTAACAGGTGGTTTAGGTACATTATCTGTAGGAGCAAATCAAATGGCAGGTGGAATAAATCAATTAGCGGACGGTTCAAGTCAAGTAACAGGCGGTTTAGGCTCATTATCTGTAGGAGTAAGCAAATTAGC
>NZ_JAKUFF010000275.1:0-255 GCF_022663305.1 Bacillus cereus group sp. BfR-BA-01408
TACCTGTTTTCGGTAAATCACGTTCTTCTTTCTTTTCACTTACAGTTGTTGTTTCTTTTGCGTTTTGATTATCCGTTGTAGTTTGTCCAGATCCTGTATTATTACCTTCATCTGTTGGTGGTGTCGTTGGATTTTCTCCATTATTTTCTTTATCATCATCGTTCTTCTTCGTTATATCAATTGCATATTTAGCAAATTCATTTTCAGATGGTCCAACATATGATATTTTTCCATCTTTCTTTATATACTTTTGTG
>NZ_JAKUFF010000276.1:0-252 GCF_022663305.1 Bacillus cereus group sp. BfR-BA-01408
AACAATCAAATCCCCTTCGTACTCTTCAGGAATTAAGTATATAGTATCTGTAGTTTCTTTACCAAAACTAATACATCCGCTTAATAAAAACATAAATACGATTCCGAAACAAAATATACTTTTCTTTAAAACATAGTAAATTTTTCTATCCATTTAAATATGCATCCCAATCGTAGTCTTCAATTTTATAGAATCTACCTTCATCATTTCTTTCATATGCACATAATGGTGGTTCCTCAAGAAATTTCAAAA
>NZ_JAKUFF010000277.1:0-250 GCF_022663305.1 Bacillus cereus group sp. BfR-BA-01408
ATCAGTGGGGGATGAAGAAAACCCCCACTGATTAAAGTTTCACTTTATTAGAGGAAATCATGTCAAATAGTGTCGGTAAGTCGACATCTTTTGTCGAAACGTCGATATATTGAAATAAACGTTGATATATTTGAAAAATCGTTGATATAATTTCACGTACCATAATAAAAACATAAAAAAGGAGCCCCACATAATTAAAAAGGGCGCTCCTACATCAAAATATTACTTCTTCTTATCTTTATCCAATATA
>NZ_JAKUFF010000278.1:0-249 GCF_022663305.1 Bacillus cereus group sp. BfR-BA-01408
ATTTTGGAACCACTTTTTTTATTGAATAAGCTGCTATTTTTGTCGTTTTTTGTTGATAAGTCGATATATTTAAAAAATCGCTGATATAATTCGAGTTGCGCTGATATATTCGAAAAATCGCCGATATAATCGGAGTTACGCTGATATATTCAGAAAATCGCCGATATAATTTCATGTACCAAAACGTTTCATACAATACAAAGGTTTTTTCACATAATGAAATGTACATATGATTGAATTTTCTGTATA
>NZ_JAKUFF010000279.1:0-248 GCF_022663305.1 Bacillus cereus group sp. BfR-BA-01408
CGCTAGAGAGCTTAACTTCCGTGTTCGGTATGGGAACGGGTGTGACCTCTCTGCCATCATTACCAGACTGTATTCATTTAAGACAAGAATTATTGTAACTCATTTAACTTTGAAAGTCAACAAGTTTTTTATATTCTTTCAAAACTAGATAACATTTGCTACATATTATATGGTTAAGTCCTCGATCTATTAGTATTCGTCAGCTCCACATGTCACCATGCTTCCACCTCGAACCTATCAACCTGATC
>NZ_JAKUFF010000280.1:0-248 GCF_022663305.1 Bacillus cereus group sp. BfR-BA-01408
CGCTAGAGAGCTTAACTTCCGTGTTCGGTATGGGAACGGGTGTGACCTCTCTGCCATCATTACCAGACTGTATTCATTTAAGACAAGAATTATTGTAACTCATTTAACTTTTAAAGTCAACAAGTTTTTTATATTCTTTCAAAACTAGATAACATTTGCTTCATATTATATGGTTAAGTCCTCGATCTATTAGTATTCGTCAGCTCCACATGTCACCATGCTTCCACCTCGAACCTATCAACCTGATC
>NZ_JAKUFF010000281.1:0-246 GCF_022663305.1 Bacillus cereus group sp. BfR-BA-01408
GTACTTTCTCTTCTTCCTTAGGTTTTGCTACTTCTTGTACTTTCTCTTCTTCCTTAGGTTTTGCTACTTCTTGTACTTTTGCTTCTTCCTTAGGTTTTGCTACTTCTTGTATTTTCTCTTCTTCCTTAGGCTTTACTACTTCTTGTACTTTCTCTTCTTCCTTAGGTTTAATTGTTTCTTTTGCCTTTGTTACCTTCTGTGTTTTAGCTTCTTCCTTAGCTTTAACCATTTTTTGCACTTTCGCTA
>NZ_JAKUFF010000282.1:0-244 GCF_022663305.1 Bacillus cereus group sp. BfR-BA-01408
GCGGAATCGTTGTTTTTCAGGAGCTTTGCATATAAGATGGGGTGTTATTGTTGTCAATTTTTGTCGGTAAGTCGATATATTCAGAAAATCGCTGATATATTTTGATTTGCGACGATATATTTGAAAAATCGCCGATATAATTCGAGTTGCGCCGATATATTCGCAAAATCGCCGATATAATTTCATATACCGCTGAAACAACTCAGAAAGATGGTCTACATCATTTCATATACCGTTAAAATAA
>NZ_JAKUFF010000283.1:0-243 GCF_022663305.1 Bacillus cereus group sp. BfR-BA-01408
GTTTTGGAACAGCTTTTATTGTCACCTTTTGTCGGTAAATCGATATATTGAGAAAATCGCTGATATAATTCGAGTTACGGTCGATATATTTTAAAAATCGCCGATATAATTCGAGTTACGGTCGATATATTCGAAAAATCGCCGATATAATTTTTCCGTCTTGTTTACTATCCTAACTTCACAAGGCTGTAGTTCTTCTTCCCTTTACGAATAATAATAAATCGTCCATCAAATGAATTTTCT
>NZ_JAKUFF010000284.1:0-242 GCF_022663305.1 Bacillus cereus group sp. BfR-BA-01408
TTCGTTCCTTCTACTTTTGTTTGACCTACTTTCGTATTTGTGATGTCAGTACCACTTACTTTTGATTCATATCCAGCTACTGGCTGTTCTTTCACTTCATACTCGTAAGCCTTTCCTTCTGCATCATATGCTTCTAAATCTGCGAATATATATTTCCAACCCATTACTGCTAGTACGTCTTGTGTTTGAATCACGTTCCCGTTTTGTAGTAAGTCTACTTTGATCATTGTCGGACGGTCTTT
>NZ_JAKUFF010000285.1:0-241 GCF_022663305.1 Bacillus cereus group sp. BfR-BA-01408
TCTTAAATTAATCGCAGCATTACAAACCGCTCTAGTTAATTCTGCTTCATTCATTCAAGGACCTACTGGACCTACTGGGCCAGCAGGTGCTACGGGCGCTACCGGTGCCACAGGACCTCGAGGTAACACAGGCGCTACCGGCGCTACCGGCGCTACCGGACCTCAAGGTAACACGGGCGCTACCGGCGCTACCGGACCTCAAGGTAACACAGGCGCTACCGGCGCTACCGGACCTCGAGGT
>NZ_JAKUFF010000286.1:0-240 GCF_022663305.1 Bacillus cereus group sp. BfR-BA-01408
CTCTTGATCTCGTAATTTATTTAATTTTTCATTTTTTGACATATTTAACTTCCTCTCTTTTTTAGGTTGTTTATTAGCAGCTTTTTGTACATTTTGTTGTTGGACAAACCCCAAGACTTACTGCCACAATTGTAGGTGTCGCTGGCGTTGTTTCTGGATTTACATCTCCCGCACCCGCTACTTGTTTCAAATCATTTTCATCCACTGATCCAATTAATTCTTTTGTATCAAACTCTTGAT
>NZ_JAKUFF010000287.1:0-240 GCF_022663305.1 Bacillus cereus group sp. BfR-BA-01408
TTCGTTCCTTCTACTTTTGTTTTGCCTACTTTTGTATTTGTGATGTCAGTACCATTTATCTTTGATTCATATCCTAGTACTGGCTGTTCCTTCACTTCATACTTGTATGCTACTCCGTTTGCATCGTAAGCTTGGAGTTTTTCAAACGTGTACTTCCATTCTGTTGCCGCTGTTACTTCTTTTGTATCTACTACTTTACCGTTTTGTAAAAGATCTACTTTGATCATTTCCGGACGATCT
>NZ_JAKUFF010000288.1:0-239 GCF_022663305.1 Bacillus cereus group sp. BfR-BA-01408
TGACGGAAGAGGAAAGGGCCAAAGCAAAAGCGGCGGCGTTAGCAAAACAAAAAAGAGAAGGAACAGAAGAAGTGACGGAAGAGGAAAGGGCCAAAGCAAAGGCGAAGGCGGCAGCAGCCGCAAAAGCGAAAGCGGCGGCGTTAGCAAAACAAAAAAGAGAAGGAATGGAAGAAGGAACAGAAGAAGAAAAGGCCAAGGCGAAAGCGAAGGCTGGGGCGGCCGCAAAGGCAAAAGCAGCG
>NZ_JAKUFF010000289.1:0-239 GCF_022663305.1 Bacillus cereus group sp. BfR-BA-01408
GTTCTGACGGTAACGGTTCTGGTGGCAGTGGTTCTGACGGTAACGGTTCTGGTGGCAGCGGCTCTGGCGGCAATCGTGGTAAAGGCGATAGCAGTTCTCAAGGAGGAAATGACTCTCATGGAGGTAACCGTGGTAAAGGCGATAGCAGTTCTCAAGGAGGAAATGGCTCTCAAGGTGGTAACGTAAAAGATAACGCGAAAAAACAAGGCGATAAGTTACCGAATACTGCAACACATTAT
>NZ_JAKUFF010000290.1:0-239 GCF_022663305.1 Bacillus cereus group sp. BfR-BA-01408
TAATTTGACGACATTCATTTACACATGCTAAAAGCATTATGATAATCAACATTTCAGGAGGAAACCCAATGGCAATGAGCAATAACGATATATTAAAAAGAGTAAGATATGCTTTAGATATAAAAGATATAGATATGGTAGAAATTTTTAAACTTGGTGGAATGGAAGTAACGAAAGAAGACGTAGTTGATATGCTTACAAAAATAAAGAGAGCGCCTCAGCACGAACCTGAAAACCCT
>NZ_JAKUFF010000291.1:0-237 GCF_022663305.1 Bacillus cereus group sp. BfR-BA-01408
ATTTGGCGGTATTACTTGCGGAATAACTATATTTTCTTTCGATACATTTGGTGACACTATATTTCCTACATTTTCTTTCTTCACTTGCGGCGATACTATATTTCCTACATTCTCTTTCTTCACTTGCGGTGACACTATGTTTCCTATATTTTCTTTCTTTATTTGCGGTGATACTATATTTCCTACATTTTCTTTCTTTACTTGTGGTGATACTATATTTCCTACATTTTCTTTCTT
>NZ_JAKUFF010000292.1:0-235 GCF_022663305.1 Bacillus cereus group sp. BfR-BA-01408
AGAACATAAACCATTTTTCGCGGCGTTATTTAAAAGTAACAGCACATTATCGTTTCAAAAAAAGTTATTAACTTTCATCATGGGTGAAATAGAGAAAAAGTTAAACACAAACACATCAATAAATAAAAACATCGATAAACACATTATTTTAAAGTTTTTAGGAACGGCTGTAATGGGCATTTTAGAATCTTACGTGTTAGACGAAATTGATAGTGATGTTGAGTATGTTGCGACG
>NZ_JAKUFF010000293.1:0-235 GCF_022663305.1 Bacillus cereus group sp. BfR-BA-01408
ACCAGGAATCCCTTGAATACCCTGCGGACCTTCTGGACCGGTTGGCCCAATTGGCCCTTGAATCCCTTGTATTCCTTGCAAGCCCTGTGCTCCCGTGCTTCCAGTCGGACCAGTATTTCCCGTCGCTCCTGTTGCTCCTGTACTTCCACTCGGTCCACCGCCCGGACCTGTCGCACCAGTTGGCCCCGTCGGACCAGGAGGTCCTCCTGACGGACCAGTGATCCCTGTCGGACCT
>NZ_JAKUFF010000294.1:0-235 GCF_022663305.1 Bacillus cereus group sp. BfR-BA-01408
CAGGAACTGCACTTTTTATTTATCGTATTGCGGCAATGGTTTTTGGAGAAGAATGCGGTCGTATTGCTTCCACATTTTATGCTCTGTATATTCCAAATATATTCATGAGTTCCGTATTAACTCCTGAGTTACTTGCAATGTTTTTATTTTATTTTGCTTGCTACATACTTTTATATAAAGGATTAGATCATCCTTATATGTGGGTGTTTTCAGCGATTTTATTTGCATGTAGTAA
>NZ_JAKUFF010000295.1:0-235 GCF_022663305.1 Bacillus cereus group sp. BfR-BA-01408
AGTGAAAGAACAGCCAGTAGCCGGATATGAATCCAAAGTAAGTGGCACTGACATCACAAATACAAAAGTGGGTAAAACAAAAGTAGAAGGAACGAAGACGTGGAACGACGGTAACGCGACAGACCGTCCGGAAATGATTAAAGTAGACCTTTTACAAAATGGTGCAGTGATTGCGACGCAAGAAGTAAGCAAAGCAACAGATTGGAAATATGAATTCAAAGATTTAGCAGCGTAT
>NZ_JAKUFF010000296.1:0-232 GCF_022663305.1 Bacillus cereus group sp. BfR-BA-01408
GGTTGGATCAATTAGTGGGGCACATTTGAATCCAGCTTTAACGATAGGATTAGCATTTAAGGGAGCGTTCCCATGGAGTGACGTACCTGGTTATATCGCAGCACAAATGATTGGGGCAATTATCGGGGCAGTTATCGTATATTTACATTACTTACCACATTGGAAAGAAACAGAAGATCCAGGAACAAAGTTAGGCGTATTTGCAACAGGTCCAGCAATTCCGAACACATTT
>NZ_JAKUFF010000297.1:0-230 GCF_022663305.1 Bacillus cereus group sp. BfR-BA-01408
TCGATTTATGACTGGTCAACGGAATCTGTTATTGAAATCGATAAGAAACCAAATGTAGACTCAGAAAATGTTGTAGTAGAAAAAGAAGTTACTGAACAACCAGAAGAACAAAAACAAGTACAACAAGAAACAAAAGATGACAATGTAAAAGTTGTTGTTGATAACGAACCGGTTAAACATAAAAAATCCGGAAACGGTAGCACACTACCAAAAACAGGAGCATCTTCTCA
>NZ_JAKUFF010000298.1:0-227 GCF_022663305.1 Bacillus cereus group sp. BfR-BA-01408
TTTATCAATAGCATAAAATACTTTGCGTATTAATTCATATATGCTCCACACGATAATGATCAAAATCCCAAAAAGAATTTCATATATATCCATTGATTTGACAAATACATGAAAAAATAATAATAAATTTTGCAAATTCAGTAGGATTCAACAAATTCCCGTAAACTATTATGATAATAAAATTCAATAGAGAAGTTAAAGATTGTTCGATTAACCCTTTATTAAGT
>NZ_JAKUFF010000299.1:0-227 GCF_022663305.1 Bacillus cereus group sp. BfR-BA-01408
TTCTGCCTGAGCTTTAGCTGCTTCACGAGCTTTAGCTGCTTCCTGAGCTTTAACTGCTGCTTGAGCTTCAGCTTCTGCCTGAGCTTTAGCTGCTTCACGAGCTTTAGCTGCTTCTTGAGCCTTAGCTTCTGCTTGAGCTTCAGCTGCTTCTTGAGCTTTAGCTTCTGCCTGAGCTTTAGCTGCTTCACGAGCTTTAGCTGCCTCTTGAGCTTTAGCCGCTGCTTGAG
>NZ_JAKUFF010000300.1:0-226 GCF_022663305.1 Bacillus cereus group sp. BfR-BA-01408
CTCTGGGCCTTCTGGACCGGTTGGACCTATCTCTCCTTGTATCCCTTGAATTCCAGTTGGACCTTGTGGCCCAGTCGGACCTACGTCACCTTGCGGACCTTGGATTCCCTGAGGGCCTTGTGGGCCTTGAATTCCTTGTGGGCCGGTTGGACCTATGTCGCCTTGTGGGCCTTGAACCCCTTGCGGACCTTGATCTCCTGTGGCCCCCGTTACTCCTTGAATTCCT
>NZ_JAKUFF010000301.1:0-226 GCF_022663305.1 Bacillus cereus group sp. BfR-BA-01408
TTCTGTTGTTTCTTCTTTATTTTCTTCTTCCTCTGGTTTCACCCAGATTTCTGGTTTTTCTGTTACCTCTGGTTTTTCTAGCACATTCGGCTCTTCCGTTACCTTTGGTTCCTCTGGTTTTTCTAAGTCTTCTAGTTCTTCTGTTGTTTCTTCTTTATTTTGCTCTTCTACTTCTATTGCTTCCTGTATCTTTATATTTGTTATATCATATCCGTTCACTTTCGAC
>NZ_JAKUFF010000302.1:0-225 GCF_022663305.1 Bacillus cereus group sp. BfR-BA-01408
GGAATTCTATTTAAAATCGTAAAACCTTTTAAATACAAGGCTAAATGAGAGTGATTTATCATTGTTTTTTGGGAGAGGGATATAAAAATAGAATTGAGGAATTGAGGAATTGAGGAATTGAGGAATTGAGGAATTAAGGAATTAAGGATATTAGTAATAGTTGCAACTTAATTAGAAAGTAAAATAGAAAAACTGTTCTTTTTTAAAAGAGAACAGTTTTTCTGT
>NZ_JAKUFF010000303.1:0-225 GCF_022663305.1 Bacillus cereus group sp. BfR-BA-01408
GATTAAGGTAGACCTTTTACAAAATGGTACAGTGATTGCGATGCAAGAAGTAAGTAAAGCAACAGGCTGGAAATACGAATTCAAAGATTTAGCAGCGTATGATGCAGAAGGAAAGGCATACAAGTATGAAGTGAAAGAGCAAACAGTCCCAGGATATGAATCAAAAGTAAGTGGTACTGACATCACAAATACAAAAGTAGGCGAAACAAAAGTAGAAGGAACGAA
>NZ_JAKUFF010000304.1:0-224 GCF_022663305.1 Bacillus cereus group sp. BfR-BA-01408
GTGGACCAGTTGCCCCAGGTAATCCTTGCACTCCTTGGATTCCTTGTGGTCCCTCTGGCCCGGTAGCTCCAATAGGCCCTTGTAATCCCTGTATACCTTGTATACCTTGTGCTCCTGTCGCTCCAGTTGGACCAGCTGGACCTTGCAATCCTTGTACTCCTTGAGGTCCTGTCGCTCCAGTTTCTCCCTGTGGTCCCCTTAATCCTTGTGGCCCCTGCTGTCCT
>NZ_JAKUFF010000305.1:0-224 GCF_022663305.1 Bacillus cereus group sp. BfR-BA-01408
GCTCCTGTTGCTCCTGTACTTCCACTCGGTCCACCGCCCGGACCTGTCGCACCAGTTGGCCCCGTCGGACCAGGAGGTCCTCCTGACGGACCAGTGATCCCTGTCGGACCTGTTACTCCAGTCGGACCTGTTATCCCCTGACCTGTCGCTCCGGTTGCCCCTGTATTTCCACTCGGCCCTTGTAGCCCTTGCATTCCTTGTGCCCCTTGTATTCCTTGTGGACC
>NZ_JAKUFF010000306.1:0-224 GCF_022663305.1 Bacillus cereus group sp. BfR-BA-01408
ATTGGTTTTATAGACAATTAAGTTATAAATAATTAGTTAAATTTATAACTTTAGTACTAGAAAAATTTAGATTCTAAATTGAAAATTTTTACTTATTCTTTTTAACCAAGCGTCTCCATTAATATTTAAAGTAACAAAACACTTATTAATGGAGGTTCACTTATGAAGATAAAAAAGGTATTTTCAATTATTGCAATGTCTATTATATTTTCTTGTTTTTCTTT
>NZ_JAKUFF010000307.1:0-223 GCF_022663305.1 Bacillus cereus group sp. BfR-BA-01408
CCAGCTGAGCTAAGGCCCCATGTTTTTGGGAATATCGGGAAGACAGGATTTGAACCTGCGACCCCCTGGTCCCAAACCAGGTGCTCTACCAAGCTGAGCCACTTCCCGTTAATAAAAGCGCGCCCGAGAGGAGTCGAACCCCTAACCTCTTGATCCGTAGTCAAACGCTCTATCCAATTGAGCTACGGGCGCATATGGTGCCGAGGGCGGGGGTCGAACCCGC
>NZ_JAKUFF010000308.1:0-223 GCF_022663305.1 Bacillus cereus group sp. BfR-BA-01408
TGTTCCACCAGCATTCTCCTGAGACCACTCGGATGCAAACCTGTTAATTCTGATACTTGACTAACTCGTGAAAATTTCATTATTATTCTCACCTCATCGAACCAAACATAGCACGTACGTTCGATAAAATCAATGAAGTTTGATAGATTCAATCAAATTTATCTTGTTCAACTAAGGGCGCAATTCCTTAGCCAGTTCTCTTATGAACTTCTCATGTTTTCAC
>NZ_JAKUFF010000309.1:0-223 GCF_022663305.1 Bacillus cereus group sp. BfR-BA-01408
GTAAGTTCTGGGGGCACATCTACTCTGACACCCACTATTTTTTTCAATTCATCTTCATTGACTAAACCAACCAATTCTTTTGTATCAAACTAGTGAATGTGTAATCGGGCACACTGTAGTAAACTTTATGGTTGTAACTGTGTGCGGCGTTGGTGCTATTTCTGGATTCACATCTCCTGCACCCGCTATCTTTTTTAATTCATTTTCATCGATTAAACCAATC
>NZ_JAKUFF010000310.1:0-223 GCF_022663305.1 Bacillus cereus group sp. BfR-BA-01408
GTAAATAAAGCAACAAAAAAGCAATGGAAAGTTAGCTGGAGCGTATATTTGTCGTTTTTTGTCGGTAAGTCGATATATTTGAAAAATCGCCGATATAAGTTGCAGAATCGCTGATATATTTGAAAAATCGCCGATATAAGTTGCAGAATCGCCGATATAATTTCATGTACCTATAAAAAAAGAAACAGGAATCCCTGTTTCTTTTTTTAATACTTCATTTTTG
>NZ_JAKUFF010000311.1:0-223 GCF_022663305.1 Bacillus cereus group sp. BfR-BA-01408
CACTTCTCCAATAGACTGAATATGAACGACTTTCTTTCCTATAACCAGTCTTTCATAATTGGCATAAAATCCTTGGATTACATCTTTTTTGGATTTATAAGAAGTGTGATAACCATTTTTGTACTTTTTGAACGAATGTTTTCTCGCCGTATCAAAATCTTTTGAAGCCTGTTTGGGAACTTGTGCATTAATGTCTTTTAACCACTCATATCTCTTTCGCTTC
>NZ_JAKUFF010000312.1:0-223 GCF_022663305.1 Bacillus cereus group sp. BfR-BA-01408
AAATGCGAACGTCTCTTCATTTATTACATATCCATTTGGTGCTATTGTTTCTTTATACGTATACTTTCCGTATGGTAGTTTGAATTTCGCTACACCTTTTTCATCCGTTTTCCCTTTTACTACTTCTTTCCCTTGTTCGTTGTAGATTGTAAATTCTGCATTCGGCAGCTTCGTATTCCCATCCGTTACATCTACTTTCGTTATTTCTAATTCACCTTTTACA
>NZ_JAKUFF010000313.1:0-223 GCF_022663305.1 Bacillus cereus group sp. BfR-BA-01408
TACTCTCACAGGGACAAGGTCCCAACTACCATCGGCGCTAGAGAGCTTAACTTCCGTGTTCGGTATGGGAACGGGTGTGACCTCTCTGCCATCATCACCAAACTATGAAGGTATATTCCTTCAAAACTAGATAACATTTGCTACATATTATATGGTTAAGTCCTCGATCTATTAGTATTCGTCAGCTCCACATGTCACCATGCTTCCACCTCGAACCTATCAA
>NZ_JAKUFF010000314.1:0-223 GCF_022663305.1 Bacillus cereus group sp. BfR-BA-01408
TTCTACTCTTTGTTGCTCTTCTTGTTTACGTTTTTCTTCTTCTGCTCTTTGTTGCTCTTCTTGTTTACGTTTTTCTTCTTCTGCTCTTTGTTGCTCTTCTTGTTTACGTTTCTCTTCTTCTGCTCTTTGTTGCTCTTCTTGCTTACCTTTTTCTTCCTCTACTACTTTTTTGTCTTCATCCACTTTTTGCTCATCTGGTGCGCCCTTTAATTTTTCTTCATTA
>NZ_JAKUFF010000315.1:0-223 GCF_022663305.1 Bacillus cereus group sp. BfR-BA-01408
TGATGGCAGAGAGGTCACACCCGTTCCCATACCGAACACGGAAGTTAAGCTCTCTAGCGCCGATGGTAGTTGGGACCTTGTCCCTGTGAGAGTAGGACGTTGCCAGGCAAATGGAGGATTAGCTCAGCTGGGAGAGCACCTGCCTTACAAGCAGGGGGTCGGCGGTTCGATCCCGTCATCCTCCACCATTTAGCCGACTTAGCTCAATTGGTAGAGCAACTGA
>NZ_JAKUFF010000316.1:0-223 GCF_022663305.1 Bacillus cereus group sp. BfR-BA-01408
TGACGGACGGCCTTCATACACTTCAAGGGAAGTCTGGAGAGATGAAGGATGGAGTTCAGAAATTAGCAGATGGATCTAATAAATTAGTAGATGGGTCAGGAAAAGTGACAGTAGGTTTAAATACGTTAAATAGTAAAATGGGTGAATTGCGTGATGGATCTGAGAAAGTGACTGGTGGTTTGAACAAATTAGTAAGTAAATCCGGTGAATTAAAAACAGGAAC
>NZ_JAKUFF010000317.1:0-223 GCF_022663305.1 Bacillus cereus group sp. BfR-BA-01408
TTAGTACTAGAAAAATTTAGATTCTAAATTGAAAATTTTTACTTATTCTTTTTAACCAAGCACCTCCATTAATATTTAAAGTAACAAAACACTTATTAATGGAGGTTCACTCATGAAGATAAAAAAGGTATTTTCAATTATTGCAATGTCTATTATATTTTCTTGTTTTTCTTTATCTACTAATATTAGTTCTGCGGATACCCCGAAAAATATAACTCCTCAA
>NZ_JAKUFF010000318.1:0-223 GCF_022663305.1 Bacillus cereus group sp. BfR-BA-01408
CCTTGGTGTAGCAGTTCGTAATCACGATGGTGAGTTCCAAGTATTAACTGGTAACCAAACAGGTGCATTAATGCTTGATTACTTATTATCTCAAAAGAAAGAAAACGGAACACTACCAGAGAACGGTGTTGTATTAAAAACAATCGTAACGTCTGAAATTGGTCGTACAATCGCGAAAGCATACGGTTTAGATACAGTTGATACGTTAACTGGATTTAAATTT
>NZ_JAKUFF010000319.1:0-223 GCF_022663305.1 Bacillus cereus group sp. BfR-BA-01408
CCTACTCGGCTTTATAACCGCTATTCTCTCTATATGTCGCTGTATTTTACTTGCTATTCTTGTTTCTTACTCTCTTCTTGATTTTTTGCTTCTTCTTGTTTCTTCTCTTCTTGTTTTTTTGCTTCCTCTTGTTTCTTCTCTTCTAGCTTTTTCGCTTCTTCTTGTTTCTTCTCTTCTAGTTCCTTTTGCTTCTCAGCCTCACTCACTTGTTTTGCTGTTTCAT
>NZ_JAKUFF010000320.1:0-223 GCF_022663305.1 Bacillus cereus group sp. BfR-BA-01408
AAATAAAGAAGAAACAACAGAAGAACTAGAAGACTTAGAAAAACCGGAAGAACCAAAGGTAACAGAAGAACCGAATGTATTAGAAAAACCAGAGGTAAAAGAGAAGCCGGAGATCTGGGTAAAACCGATTGAAGAAGAAAATAAAGAAGAAACAACAGAAGAACTAGAAGACTTAGAAAAACCGGAAGAGCCAAAGGTAACAGAAGAACCGAATGTATTAGAA
>NZ_JAKUFF010000321.1:0-223 GCF_022663305.1 Bacillus cereus group sp. BfR-BA-01408
AGTGTTCCCGGTAGATCCAGTAATCCCGGCAGGCCCAGTATTCCCGGTAGATCCAGTGCTTCCAGTGGGTCCAGTAGCCCCACTTTCTACTAATACGATATAATCTGGAGATACATTAGGAAATCCTTGAGGTGCATCCTTTTTTACAACATAGCCGCTGCTCGTATAAGTAACAACTTGTCCGGCTTTATAGTTGGGAGCGGCTGCAAGACTAAAGGCGGTA
>NZ_JAKUFF010000322.1:0-223 GCF_022663305.1 Bacillus cereus group sp. BfR-BA-01408
GTTCACTATTTTGTAAAGAATTATCTTGAACACCGAAGTAGAACTTAATCTTCGGTTCAGTTCCAGATGGACGTAGGCAGAACCAAGAACCATCTTCTAATTGATATTTTAACACATTTGATTTCGGCAAGTGAATCTCTTCTTTATGTCCATCTTGTAAAGATGTAATCATGCTCGCTTTATAGTCTTCAACTGCTACAACTGTTAAGCCCGCTACTTCTTT
>NZ_JAKUFF010000323.1:0-223 GCF_022663305.1 Bacillus cereus group sp. BfR-BA-01408
ACAGTTGTTGTTTCTTTTGCGTTTTGATTATCCGTTGTAGTTTGTCCAGATCCTGTATTATTACCTTCATCTGTTGGTGGTGTCGTTGGATTTTCTCCATTATTTCCTTCACCTGTTGGTGGTGTCGTTGGATTTTCTCCATTATTTCCTTCAATTGTTGGTGGTGTCGTTGGATTTTCTCCATTATTTCCTTCACCTGTTGGTGGTGTCGTTGGATTTTCTC
>NZ_JAKUFF010000324.1:0-223 GCF_022663305.1 Bacillus cereus group sp. BfR-BA-01408
TTCTAATACATTCGGTTCTTCTGTTACCTTTGGCTCTTCCGGTTTTTCTAAGTCTTCTAGTTCTTCTGTTGTTTCTTCTTTATTTTCTTCTTCAATCGGTTTTACCCAGATTTCCGGCTTCTCTTTTACCTCTGGTTTTTCTAATACATTCGGTTCTTCTGTTACCTTTGGTTCTTCCGGTTTTTCTAAGTCTTCTAGTTCTTCTGTTGTTTCTTCTTTATTT
>NZ_JAKUFF010000325.1:0-223 GCF_022663305.1 Bacillus cereus group sp. BfR-BA-01408
TGTTCCACCAGCATTCTCCTGAGACCACTCGGATGCAAACCTGTTAATTCTGATACTTGACTAACTCGTGAAAATTTCATTATTATTCTCACCTCATCGAACCAAACATAGAACGTACGTTCGATAAAATCAATGAAGTTTGATAGATTCAATCAAATTTATCTTGTTCAACTAAGGGCGCAATTCCTTAGCCAGTTCTCTTATGAACTTCTCATGTTTTCAC
>NZ_JAKUFF010000326.1:0-222 GCF_022663305.1 Bacillus cereus group sp. BfR-BA-01408
GGTTAATGGGTGAAGTGCTTGCGTACTTAAACAAACAACAAAAAGAATTAAAAGACGTTGCATTAACGCCTGCTGGTTTATCTAAAATGGTTCAATTAATTGAAAAAGGTAGAGACCCAGAAGAAATCGTTAAAGCGAAAGGCCTTGTTCAAATTTCTGACGAGGGTACACTTCGTAAAGTTGTAACAGAAATTCTTGATAATAATGAGCAATCTATCGAAG
>NZ_JAKUFF010000327.1:0-222 GCF_022663305.1 Bacillus cereus group sp. BfR-BA-01408
TCTGGGAGGACCATCTCCCAAGGCTAAATACTCCCTAGTGATCGATAGTGAACCAGTACCGTGAGGGAAAGGTGAAAAGCACCCCGGAAGGGGAGTGAAAGAGATCCTGAACCCGTGTGCCTACAAATAGTCAGAGCCCGTTAACGGGTGATGGCGTGCCTTTTGTAGAATGAACCGGCGAGTTACGATCCCGTGCGAGGTTAAGCTGAAGAGGCGGAGCCG
>NZ_JAKUFF010000328.1:0-221 GCF_022663305.1 Bacillus cereus group sp. BfR-BA-01408
TGGGATTCGGAAGCGATGTAATAGAAGAAAAGGTATCACCTTGTGGTGATGCCTTTTTTGTGTAAGATGGGCGGTAGTTATAGTACATGAAATTTATATCGGCGATTATCGAAATATATCAGCGCAACTGAAATTATATCAGCGATTATTCAAATATATCGACTTTCCGGCAAAAAACGACAACTATCGCAAACCTCATTTTAGTTTCATAGTCGAATCAC
>NZ_JAKUFF010000329.1:0-221 GCF_022663305.1 Bacillus cereus group sp. BfR-BA-01408
TCAAACGATAAAGAGGTGGTACAGGAATATCAACCTGTTGTCCATCGCCTACGCCTGTCGGCCTCGGCTTAGGTCCTGACTAACCCTGAGCGGACGAGCCTTCCTCAGGAACCCTTAGGCATTCGGTGGACGGGATTCTCACCCGTCTTTCGCTACTCATACCGGCATTCTCACTTCTAAGCACTCCACCAGTCCTTCCGGTCTGACTTCACTGTCCTTAG
>NZ_JAKUFF010000330.1:0-221 GCF_022663305.1 Bacillus cereus group sp. BfR-BA-01408
ACGATAAGCGGATTTGCCTACTTATCAGCCTAACTGCTTGGACGTGCACAACCAATCGCACGCTTCTTCTATCCTTCTGCGTCCCTCCATTGCTCAAACGATAAAGAGGGGGTACAGGAATATCAACCTGTTGTCCATCGCCTACGCCTGTCGGCCTCGGCTTAGGTCCTGACTAACCCTGAGCGGACGAGCCTTCCTCAGGAAACCTTAGGCATTCGGTG
>NZ_JAKUFF010000331.1:0-220 GCF_022663305.1 Bacillus cereus group sp. BfR-BA-01408
TGTTGTATTATCGTCTTTCCATGTCTTCGTTCCTTCTACTTTTGTTTCGCCTACTTTTATATTTGTGATGTCAGTACCGTTTACTTTGGATTCATATCCAGCCACCGCTTGTTCCTTCACTTCATACTTGTACGCTACTCCATTTTCATCATACGCTGCTAAATCTTTGAATTCATATTTCCAATCTGTTGCTTTGCTTACTTCCTGCGTCGCAATCACT
>NZ_JAKUFF010000332.1:0-219 GCF_022663305.1 Bacillus cereus group sp. BfR-BA-01408
AGTGTTCCCGGTAGATCCAGTAATCCCGGCAGGCCCAGTATTCCCGGTAGATCCAGTGCTTCCAGTGGGTCCAGTAGCCCCACTTTCTACTAATACGATATAATCTGGAGAGACATTAGGAAATCCTTGAGGTGCATCCTTTTTTACAACATAGCCGCTGCTCGTATAAGTAACAACTTGTCCGGCTTTATAGTTGGGAGCGGCTGCAAGACTAAAGGC
>NZ_JAKUFF010000333.1:0-219 GCF_022663305.1 Bacillus cereus group sp. BfR-BA-01408
TCGGCGGTTCGATCCCGTCATCCTCCACCATTTAGCCGACTTAGCTCAATTGGTAGAGCAACTGACTTGTAATCAGTAGGTTGGGGGTTCAAGTCCTCTAGTCGGCACCAGAAATTATGGCGGTTGTGGCGAAGTGGTTAACGCACCGGATTGTGGCTCCGGCATTCGTGGGTTCGATTCCCATCAGTCGCCCCATTTTTCTTAAATAAATTAATATGC
>NZ_JAKUFF010000334.1:0-219 GCF_022663305.1 Bacillus cereus group sp. BfR-BA-01408
CTTCTTCTTTAGCCTTCGCTATTTCTTGCGCTTTTGCTTCTTCTTTAGCCTTTGCTATTTCTTGAGCCTTCGCTTCTTCTTGTACTTTCGCTTCTTCCTTAGGTTTTACTACTTCTTGTACTTTTGCTTCTTCCTTAGGTTTTGCTACCTCTTGTACTTTCGCTTCTTCCTTAGATTTTGCTACTTCTTGTACTTTCGCTTCTTCCTTAGGCTTTACTA
>NZ_JAKUFF010000335.1:0-218 GCF_022663305.1 Bacillus cereus group sp. BfR-BA-01408
TCCTCTCAAATTTCCTACGCCCACGACGGATAGGGACCGAACTGTCTCACGACGTTCTGAACCCAGCTCGCGTACCGCTTTAATGGGCGAACAGCCCAACCCTTGGGACCGCCTACAGCCCCAGGATGCGATGAGCCGACATCGAGGTGCCAAACCTCCCCGTCGATGTGGACTCTTGGGGGAGATAAGCCTGTTATCCCCGGGGTAGCTTTTATCCG
>NZ_JAKUFF010000336.1:0-218 GCF_022663305.1 Bacillus cereus group sp. BfR-BA-01408
TGCGATGCAAGAAGTAAGTAAAGCAACAGGCTGGAAATACGAGTTCAAAGATTTAGCAGCGTATGATGCAGAAGGAAAGGCATACAAGTATGAAGTGAAAGAACAGCCAGTTGAAGGATATGAATCAAAAGTAAACGGTTATGACATCACAAATACAAAAGTAGGCGAAACAAAAGTAGAAGGAACAAAGACATGGAACGATAACAATGCAACAGATC
>NZ_JAKUFF010000337.1:0-218 GCF_022663305.1 Bacillus cereus group sp. BfR-BA-01408
AGGAGTCTGGGCCGTGTCTCAGTCCCAGTGTGGCCGATCACCCTCTCAGGTCGGCTACGCATCGTTGCCTTGGTGAGCCGTTACCTCACCAACTAGCTAATGCGACGCGGGGCCATCCATAAGTGACAGCCGAAGCCGCCTTTCAATTTCGAACCATGCGGTTCAAAATGTTATCCGGTATTAGCCCCGGTTTCCCGGAGTTATCCCAGTCTTATGGG
>NZ_JAKUFF010000338.1:0-218 GCF_022663305.1 Bacillus cereus group sp. BfR-BA-01408
TTTCGCTACCTTAGGACCGTTATAGTTACGGCCGCCGTTTACTGGGGCTTCAGTTCAGAGCTTCGCTTACGCTAACCCCTCTCCTTAACCTTCCAGCACCGGGCAGGTGTCCCCCCCTATACTTCGCCTTACGGCTTCGCAGAGAGCTGTGTTTTTGCTAAACAGTCGCTTGGGCCTATTCACTGCGGCTTTCCGTTAAGAAAGCACCCCTTCTCCCG
>NZ_JAKUFF010000339.1:0-217 GCF_022663305.1 Bacillus cereus group sp. BfR-BA-01408
ATGCTTCGGGGAGCTGTAAGTAAGCTTTGATCCGAAGATTTCCGAATGGGGAAACCCACCATACGTAATGGTATGGTATCCTTATCTGAATACATAGGGTAAGGAAGACAGCCCCAGGGAACTGAAACATCTAAGTACCTGGAGGAAGAGAAAGCAAATGCGATTTCCTGAGTAGCGGCGAGCGAAACGGAACATAGCCCAAACCAAGAGGCTTGCC
>NZ_JAKUFF010000340.1:0-217 GCF_022663305.1 Bacillus cereus group sp. BfR-BA-01408
GCCGCCTTTCAATTTCGAACCATGCGGTTCAAAATGTTATCCGGTATTAGCCCCGGTTTCCCGGAGTTATCCCAGTCTTATGGGCAGGTTACCCACGTGTTACTCACCCGGCCGCCGCTAACTTCATAAGAGCAAGCTCTTAATCCATTCGCTCGACTTGCATGTATTAGGCACGCCGCCAGCGTTCATCCTGAGCCAGGATCAAACTCTCCAATAA
>NZ_JAKUFF010000341.1:0-217 GCF_022663305.1 Bacillus cereus group sp. BfR-BA-01408
TGCTGCCTTCGCCTTTGCTTTTGCCTTTTCTTCTTCTGTTCCTTCTTCCATTCCTTCTCTTTTTTGTTTCGCTAGCGCCGCCGCTTTTGCTTTTGCGGCTGCTGCTGCCTTCGCCTTTGCCTTCTCTTCTTCTGTTCCTTCTTCCATTCCTTCTCTTTTTTGTTTCGCTAGCGCCGCCGCTTTCGCTTTCGCGGCCGCTGCTGCCTTTGCTTTCGCC
>NZ_JAKUFF010000342.1:0-216 GCF_022663305.1 Bacillus cereus group sp. BfR-BA-01408
TTGTTTTTACTTACGATTAAGTAATCACCAGCAAACTCAGGTAATACCTCAGTAGATAATGCGTAGTAACCTTCTTTTAATGCTTTTTCTTTTACCTTTTCAGGCATTTTTGCTTTAATTTCTTTACCAGCTTCTTGTGCACGTTTCTTGAAGTCATCAACCCAAGTTTTTGCTTCTTTTTCTTTGTTTAATAACTTACCAATTTCTAAATGCTGT
>NZ_JAKUFF010000343.1:0-216 GCF_022663305.1 Bacillus cereus group sp. BfR-BA-01408
TCCGTTACACTTTAGGAGGCGACCGCCCCAGTCAAACTGCCCACCTGACACTGTCTCCCGGGTCGATAAGACCCGTAGGTTAGAATTTCAATACAGTCAGGGCGGTATCCCCCCAGCGCCTCCACCGAAGCTAGCGCTCCGGTTTCAAAGGCTCCCGCCTATCCTGTACAAACTGTACCAAAATTCAATATCAGGCTACAGTAAAGCTCCACGGGG
>NZ_JAKUFF010000344.1:0-216 GCF_022663305.1 Bacillus cereus group sp. BfR-BA-01408
TGCGCCATACGTTTTCATAATAAGAAAGGAGGCTATTTTGGACAGCCTCCTTTGTCATATTTTGTCGGTAAGTCGATATATTTTAAAAATCGCCGATATATTTTGAGTTACAGTCGATATATCCCAATAATCGCCGATATATTTTCACTTACACTACACATAAAAGCTACCGCGCACGGTAGCTTTTATTTTTTCTTCATATCCGACGCTTTTTTT
>NZ_JAKUFF010000345.1:0-216 GCF_022663305.1 Bacillus cereus group sp. BfR-BA-01408
AAGGCTGAGCTGTGATGGGGAAGCTCCTTATGGAGCGAAGTCTTTGATTCCCCGCTGCCAAGAAAAGCTTCTAGCGAGATAAAAGGTGCCTGTACCGCAAACCGCCACAGGTAGGCGAGGAGAGAATCCTAAGGTGTGCGAGAGAACTCTGGTTAAGGAACTCGGCAAAATGACCCCGTAACTTCGGGAGAAGGGGTGCTTTCTTAACGGAAAGCC
>NZ_JAKUFF010000346.1:0-215 GCF_022663305.1 Bacillus cereus group sp. BfR-BA-01408
CACAAGGTATACAAGGTATACAGGGATTACAAGGGCCTATTGGAGCTACCGGGCCAGAGGGACCACAAGGAATCCAAGGAGTGCAAGGATTACCTGGGGCAACTGGTCCACAAGGAATACAAGGGGCACAAGGAATGCAAGGGCTACAAGGGCCGAGTGGAAATACAGGGGCAACCGGAGCGACAGGTCAGGGGATAACAGGTCCGACTGGAGTA
>NZ_JAKUFF010000347.1:0-215 GCF_022663305.1 Bacillus cereus group sp. BfR-BA-01408
CTAAACCAGCGGTGGAAGAGAAACCAAAAGAAGAAACAAGTAAACCAGTGGTAGAAGAAAAACCAAAAGAGGAAACGACTAAACCAGCGGTGGAAGAGAAGTCGAAAGAAGGAACAAGTAAACCAGTAGTAGAAGAGCGACGAAAAGAAGGCAACAAGCTAGCAAAGGAAAATGAATCCAATAAACAAGTGGATAATAAAAAAGAAGAGAGTAAA
>NZ_JAKUFF010000348.1:0-214 GCF_022663305.1 Bacillus cereus group sp. BfR-BA-01408
CAAAAATAGGTGCCGATAAATTAAAAGATGGATCAGTTCAATTAATTGATGGAGTAACGCAATTACAAAGTGGCTCTGGAAAAGTGACAGCAGGATTAGGTCAATTATCTGTAGGAGCAAATCAAATGGCAGGTGGAATAAATCAATTAGCGGACGGTTCAAGTCAAGTAACAGGCGGTTTAGGCTCATTATCTGTAGGAGTAAGCAAATTAGC
>NZ_JAKUFF010000349.1:0-214 GCF_022663305.1 Bacillus cereus group sp. BfR-BA-01408
ATACTGTAGTAAACTTTATGGTTGTAACTGTGTGCGACGTTGGTGCTATTTCTGGATTCACATCTCCCGCACCCGCTATCTTTTTTAATTCATTTTCATCGATTAAACCAACCAATTCTTTTGTATCAAACTAGTGAATGTGTAATCGGGCACACTGTAGTAAACTTTATGGTTGTAACTGTGTGCGGCGTTGGTGCTATTTCTGGATTCACAT
>NZ_JAKUFF010000350.1:0-214 GCF_022663305.1 Bacillus cereus group sp. BfR-BA-01408
TTGGCCATTTCCATTATTTTGTTCATTTTGTTTCTTTTCTTCTTCTTGTTTCTTTTCTTCTTCTTGTTTCTTTTGCTCTTCTAGTTTCTTTTGTTCTTCTTGCTTTTTAAGATCTTCTTGTTTCTTTAATTCTTCTTGCTTTTTCTCTTCTTCAGTCTTTTGCTGTTGATCTTGTTTTGGTTGTTCCGTTGTATCAGGTACGCTCGTATTTGGA
>NZ_JAKUFF010000351.1:0-214 GCF_022663305.1 Bacillus cereus group sp. BfR-BA-01408
CACAAAAGTATATAAAGAAAGATGGAAAAATATCATATGTTGGACCATCTGAAAATGAATTTGCTAAATATGCAATTGATATAACGAAGAAGAACGATGATGATAAAGAAACTGGTGGAGAGAATCCAACAACACCGCCAACAGGTGAAGGAAATAATGGAGAAAATCCAACGACACCACCAACAGGTGAAGGAAATAATGGAGAAAATCCAAC
>NZ_JAKUFF010000352.1:0-214 GCF_022663305.1 Bacillus cereus group sp. BfR-BA-01408
TTCCTGTTCAAAAATAGACTTTGCTTT
This sequence comes from Bacillus cereus group sp. BfR-BA-01408, assembly GCF_022663305.1. Lineage (NCBI taxonomy): Bacteria > Bacillati > Bacillota > Bacilli > Caryophanales > Bacillaceae > Bacillus > Bacillus cereus group sp. BfR-BA-01408. The sequence continues at coordinate 28 of NZ_JAKUFF010000352.1, forward strand.
TTCCTTTGTTGCTTCATCTAAGTTAGCAAGTATGTCTTTATGCTTACTCTTCTCTGGCATTTTCACGCCTAACTTCGTTAATTCTTCTTTTGCTTGTTCACGTGTTAATTTACCGGATTTCTCTTGCTCTAAAATTGATTTTGCTTTTTCTTTTGTCGCTTCATCTAATCCCGCAAACATTTCTTTA
>NZ_JAKUFF010000353.1:0-214 GCF_022663305.1 Bacillus cereus group sp. BfR-BA-01408
TTATATTCAGTATTACAGAGTACTAAGGCGAATTTTTTACTGAGTAGCTTTTTTGAATTCATACTATTCAGTATCACTTATTACATCTACATTGTATGACTAAGTAGCGATGAATGTCAACTCGATTTTTATATTTTTTCTAAAATCAACTATTTCAGAATGCGTATAAATATTAATTCCTTTTCCTTCCGTTTGCTTTAATAGTTCTTCTAAC
>NZ_JAKUFF010000354.1:0-214 GCF_022663305.1 Bacillus cereus group sp. BfR-BA-01408
AGATTCCCTACTGCTGCCTCCCGTAGGAGTCTGGGCCGTGTCTCAGTCCCAGTGTGGCCGATCACCCTCTCAGGTCGGCTACGCATCGTTGCCTTGGTGAGCCGTTACCTCCCCAACTAGCTAATGCGACGCGGGTCCATCCATAAGTGACAGCCGAAGCCGCCTTTCAATTTCGAACCATGCGGTTCAAAATGTTATCCGGTATTAGCCCCGG
>NZ_JAKUFF010000355.1:0-213 GCF_022663305.1 Bacillus cereus group sp. BfR-BA-01408
TCGCACGCTTCTTCTATCCTTCTGCGTCCCTCCATTGCTCAAACGATAAAGAGGTGGTACAGGAATATCAACCTGTTGTCCATCGCCTACGCCTGTCGGCCGCGGCTTAGGTCCTGACTAACCCTGAGCGGACGAGCCTTCCTCAGGAAACCTTAGGCATTCGGTGGACGGGATTCTCACCCGTCTTTCGCTACTCATACCGGCATTCTCACT
>NZ_JAKUFF010000356.1:0-213 GCF_022663305.1 Bacillus cereus group sp. BfR-BA-01408
GGTTAAGGAGAGGGGTTAGCGTAAGCGAAGCTCTGAACTGAAGCCCCAGTAAACGGCGGCCGTAACTATAACGGTCCTAAGGTAGCGAAATTCCTTGTCGGGTAAGTTCCGCCCCGCACGAAAGGTGTAACGATTTGGGCACTGTCTCAACCAGAGACTCGGTGAAATTATAGTACCTGTGAAGATGCAGGTTACCCGCGACAGGACGGAAAG
>NZ_JAKUFF010000357.1:0-213 GCF_022663305.1 Bacillus cereus group sp. BfR-BA-01408
GTTGTTCTTGTTGTTTCTCTTCTTTCTTTACTTCCGGCTGTGCCTGCGTCTTGTCTTCTTTCGGCTTCTCTTCTACTTTTTGTTCTTGTTTCTCTTTCTGTTCGTCTTGCTTATTTTGCTCTTGTTCAGCTTGTTTTTCCTCCGGTTTTTCTTCCGGTTTCGCTTCATCTTTTTTCTCTTCTTGTTTTGCTACTTCTTCTTGCTTCAGTTCTA
>NZ_JAKUFF010000358.1:0-213 GCF_022663305.1 Bacillus cereus group sp. BfR-BA-01408
TCCATTTGGTGTTGGCTTATTTGGCTTAGAAGGAAGCGATGCCTTTTCTTCTTTCTTATTTTTCACAATATGTTTAATAATTTCTCCATCCTCTTTTATTTCAAATGCGAATGTCTCTTCATTTATTACATATCCATTTGGTGCTATTGTTTCTTTATACGTGTACTTTCCGTATGGTAGTTTGAATTTCGCTACACCTTTTTCATCCGTTTT
>NZ_JAKUFF010000359.1:0-212 GCF_022663305.1 Bacillus cereus group sp. BfR-BA-01408
AGGTGTCGTATTTCCTTGGCCTCCTCCGTTATTTGCTGGAGGTGTTGTATTTCCTTGGCCATTTCCATTATTTTGTTCATTTTGTTTCTTTTCTTCTTCTTGTTTCTTTTGTTCTTCTTGCTTCTTAAGTTCCTCTTGTTTCTTTTGTTCTTCTTGTTTTTTAAGATCTTCTTGTTTCTTTAATTCTTCTTGCTTTTTCTCTTCTTCAGTCT
>NZ_JAKUFF010000360.1:0-211 GCF_022663305.1 Bacillus cereus group sp. BfR-BA-01408
TTTGTCATGTTTTGTCGATAAGTCGATATAATTTAAAAATCGCTGATATATTTTGAGTTGCGCCGATATATTTCAATAATCGCCGATATATTTTGAGTTGCGCTGATATATCTCCATAATCACCTATGTAAATTTTATTTACTATCTTACTGCCCCATTAATTTCTAGACTCCTCTCACAATAGTTATTTCACTAAGAGAGATACTTGTCT
>NZ_JAKUFF010000361.1:0-211 GCF_022663305.1 Bacillus cereus group sp. BfR-BA-01408
TTCCGCAATTACTTCCACTTCTTCTGACTCTTCTGTTTCTGCAATTACTTCCACTTCTTCTGACTCTTCTGCTTCCGCAATTACTTCCACTTCTTCTGACTCTTCTGCTTCCGCAATTACTTCCACTTCTTCTGATTCTTCTGTTTCTGTAATTACGTCTACCTCTTCAAATTCTTCTGGTATTTCCACAATGATTGTTTCTTCAAGCTTT
>NZ_JAKUFF010000362.1:0-211 GCF_022663305.1 Bacillus cereus group sp. BfR-BA-01408
ATGCTTGGAGTTTTTCAAACGTATACTTCCAGTTTGTTTCTGCTGTTACTTCTTTTGTATCTACTACTTTACCATTTTGTAGTAAGTCTACTTTGATTGTGCTTGGACGATCTGTTGCATTGTTATCGTTCCACGTTTTTGTTCCTTCTACTTTTGTTTCGCCTACTTTTGTATTCGTAATGTCATAATCTTTTACTTCAGATTTGTATCC
>NZ_JAKUFF010000363.1:0-211 GCF_022663305.1 Bacillus cereus group sp. BfR-BA-01408
TGGTTTTTGTTTTTCTATAACAGGTGGTTTTTGAATAACAGACGGTTTTTCAACTGGTTTTTCTTTTTGAATTGGCTGTTCTTTTTGCACCTCTTTTTGCGGTTTCACTTGCATTTCCTTCTGTGGTTTTACTTGCACTTCTTTTTGTGTTTGTTGCATAGCAGGCTGCTGCGTAATTGGTGCTGATTGATACGTAACTTCTTCCTCGTCT
>NZ_JAKUFF010000364.1:0-209 GCF_022663305.1 Bacillus cereus group sp. BfR-BA-01408
TCACAGCTCAGCCTTCACGATAAGCGGATTTGCCTACTTATCAGCCTAACTGCTTGGACGTGCACAACCAATCGCACGCTTCTTCTATCCTTCTGCGGCCCTCCATTGCTCAAACGATAAAGAGGTGGTACAGGAATATCAACCTGTTGTCCATCGCCTACGCCTGTCGGCCTCGGCTTAGGTCCTGACTAACCCTGAGCGGACGAGCC
>NZ_JAKUFF010000365.1:0-209 GCF_022663305.1 Bacillus cereus group sp. BfR-BA-01408
ATTCTCTCCTCGCCTACCTGTGTCGGTTTGCGGTACAGGCACCTTTTATCTCGCTAGAAGCTTTTCTTGGCAGCGGGGAATCAAAGACTTCGCTCCATAAGGAGCTTCCCCGTCACAGCTCAGCCTTCACGATAAGCGGATTTGCCTACTTATCAGCCTAACTGCTTGGACGTGCACAACCAATCGCACGCTTCTTCTATCCTTCTGCG
>NZ_JAKUFF010000366.1:0-209 GCF_022663305.1 Bacillus cereus group sp. BfR-BA-01408
GGAGACTTGAGTGCAGAAGAGGAAAGTGGAATTCCATGTGTAGCGGTGAAATGCGTAGAGATATGGAGGAACACCAGTGGCGAAGGCGACTTTCTGGGCTGTAACTGACACTGAGGCGCGAAAGCGTGGGGAGCAAACAGGATTAGATACCCTGGTAGTCCACGCCGTAAACGATGAGTGCTAAGTGTTAGAGGGTTTCCGCCCTTTAG
>NZ_JAKUFF010000367.1:0-209 GCF_022663305.1 Bacillus cereus group sp. BfR-BA-01408
CGTCTTTCCATGTCTTCGTTCCTTCTACCTTTGTTTTGCCTACTTTTGTATTTGTGATATCAGTACCATTTACTTTGGATTCATATCCTGGTACTGCTTGTTCTTTCACTTCATACTTGTACGCTACTCCATTTTCATCGTATGCTTGTAGCTTTTCAAATGTGTACTTCCATTCTGTTGCCGCTGTTACTTCTTTTGTATCTACTACT
>NZ_JAKUFF010000368.1:0-209 GCF_022663305.1 Bacillus cereus group sp. BfR-BA-01408
CAAGGAATACAAGGTCCAACGGGAGCTACAGGAGCAACCGGAGCGACAGGTCTCCAAGGAATTCAAGGCCCACAAGGAATTCAAGGCCCGCAAGGAATACAAGGTCCAACGGGAGCTACAGGGGCAACCGGAGCAACAGGTTCACAAGGTCCAACTGGAGATACAGGTCCAACCGGAGCTGGAGCCACTGGAGCGACTGGGGCGACTGG
>NZ_JAKUFF010000369.1:0-208 GCF_022663305.1 Bacillus cereus group sp. BfR-BA-01408
GGCATACAAGTATGAAGTGAAAGAGCAAACAGTCCCAGGATATGAATCAAAAGTAAGTGGTACTGACATCACAAATACAAAAGTAGGCGAAACAAAAGTAGAAGGAACGAAGACATGGAAAGACGGAAATGCAAAAGACCGTCCGACAATGATCAAAGTAGACTTACTACAAAACGGGAACGTGATTCAAACACAAGACGTACTAGCA
>NZ_JAKUFF010000370.1:0-207 GCF_022663305.1 Bacillus cereus group sp. BfR-BA-01408
CGCGGCGTTGCTCCGTCAGACTTTCGTCCATTGCGGAAGATTCCCTACTGCTGCCTCCCGTAGGAGTCTGGGCCGTGTCTCAGTCCCAGTGTGGCCGATCACCCTCTCAGGGCGGCTACGCATCGTTGCCTTGGTGAGCCGTTACCTCACCAACTAGCTAATGCGACGCGGGTCCATCCATAAGTGACAGCCGAAGCCGCCTTTCAA
>NZ_JAKUFF010000371.1:0-207 GCF_022663305.1 Bacillus cereus group sp. BfR-BA-01408
TTTTCTCCTCTTTATTCGGATCAACTTTTTGCTCCTGTTTCGGTGTTTCTTTCGGCTGATTTACAACCTTCGCTTCTTCTTTTACTTCTGGTGCTTTCGGTTGTTGCTCTTGTTGTTTCTCTTCTTGTGCTTTTTGCTGTTCTGGTTGTTTATTTACAGCTGGTTGTTCTTTCGGTTGTTCTTTCGGTTGTTCTTGTTGTTTCTCTT
>NZ_JAKUFF010000372.1:0-207 GCF_022663305.1 Bacillus cereus group sp. BfR-BA-01408
CGGCTACGCATCGTTGCCTTGGTGAGCCGTTACCTCACCAACTAGCTAATGCGACGCGGGTCCATCCATAAGTGACAGCCGAAGCCGCCTTTCAAATTCGAACCATGCGGTTCAAAATGTTATCCGGTATTAGCCCCGGTTTCCCGGAGTTATCCCAGTCTTATGGGCAGGTTACCCACGTGTTACTCACCCGTCCGCCGCTAACTT
>NZ_JAKUFF010000373.1:0-206 GCF_022663305.1 Bacillus cereus group sp. BfR-BA-01408
AAGGAAACAACGGAAGAGGGTCCCAAGGAAATAATGGGAATCAGGAAGGAAACAACGGAAGAGGCTCGCAAGGGAATAATGGGCACCAGCAAGAGAATAATGGAAGAGATTCTCAAGGGAATAGTGGACATAAGCAAGAAAACAATGGAAGAGGATCGCAATAAGGAAAGTTCCTACCACATAATATCGAGTGAAAGAAAAATGTA
>NZ_JAKUFF010000374.1:0-206 GCF_022663305.1 Bacillus cereus group sp. BfR-BA-01408
CGCAGGTTCAAATCCTGTCCCCGCAACCAAATGGTCCCGTGGTGTAGTGGTTAACATGCCTGCCTGTCACGCAGGAGATCGCCGGTTCGACCCCGGTCGGGACCGCCATTTATGTTTGGCTCGGTAGCTCAGTCGGTAGAGCAGAGGACTGAAAATCCTCGTGTCGGCGGTTCGATTCCGTCCCGAGCCACCATTTTTTTATGCCG
>NZ_JAKUFF010000375.1:0-206 GCF_022663305.1 Bacillus cereus group sp. BfR-BA-01408
CCCGCACGAAAGGTGTAACGATTTGGGCACTGTCTCAACCAGAGACTCGGTGAAATTATAGTACCTGTGAAGATGCAGGTTACCCGCGACAGGACGGAAAGCCCCCGTGGAGCTTTACTGTAGCCTGATATTGAATTTTGGTACAGTTTGTACAGGATAGGCGGGAGCCTTTGAAACCGGAGCGCTAGCTTCGGTGGAGGCGCTGG
>NZ_JAKUFF010000376.1:0-206 GCF_022663305.1 Bacillus cereus group sp. BfR-BA-01408
GATGATGACCGTGCTGACCTTGGTGATGATGATGTACATGGTGGCCGTGTTGGCCTTGGTGATGGTGATGACCATGATGACCGTGTTGACCTTGATGATGGTGATGACCATGATGGCCGTGCTGACCTTGGTGATGGTGATGACCATGATGACCGTGCTGACCTTGGTGATGGTGATGTACATGATGACCATGAACAGCTTGCGGA
>NZ_JAKUFF010000377.1:0-205 GCF_022663305.1 Bacillus cereus group sp. BfR-BA-01408
AATTTACAAGTGATTGATAAACAAATTCAAGATTTTGAGAAGTTACTAGTAGATGAAACAGCAAAACAAGTGAGTGAGGCTGAGAAGCAAAAGGAACTAGAAGAGAAGAAAAAACAAGAGGAAGCAAAAAATCAAGAAGAGAGTAAGAAACAAGAATAGCAAGTAAAATACAGCGACATATAGAGAGAATAGCGGTTATAAAGCC
>NZ_JAKUFF010000378.1:0-205 GCF_022663305.1 Bacillus cereus group sp. BfR-BA-01408
CATAGAAAGGAGGTGATCCAGCCGCACCTTCCGATACGGCTACCTTGTTACGACTTCACCCCAATCATCTGTCCCACCTTAGGCGGCTGGCTCCAAAAGGTTACCCCACCGCCTTCGGGTGTTACAAACTCTCGTGGTGTGACGGGCGGTGTGTACAAGGCCCGGGAACGTATTCACCGCGGCATGCTGATCCGCGATTACTAGC
>NZ_JAKUFF010000379.1:0-205 GCF_022663305.1 Bacillus cereus group sp. BfR-BA-01408
AATAGGCTGCGCCATACGTTTTCATAATAAGAAAGGAGGCTATTTTGGACAGCCTCCTTTGTCATATTTTGTCGGTAAGTCGATATATTTTAAAAATCGCCGATATATTTTCACTTACACTACACATAAAAGCTACCGCGCACGGTAGCTTTTATTTTTTCTTCATATCCGACGCTTTTTTTACAATAACCCCACAAGCAATTCG
>NZ_JAKUFF010000380.1:0-205 GCF_022663305.1 Bacillus cereus group sp. BfR-BA-01408
ATAGAAAGGAGGTGATCCAGCCGCACCTTCCGATACGGCTACCTTGTTACGACTTCACCCCAATCATCTGTCCCACCTTAGGCGGCTGGCTCCAAAAAGGTTACCCCACCGCCTTCGGGTGTTACAAACTCTCGTGGTGTGACGGGCGGTGTGTACAAGGCCCGGGAACGTATTCACCGCGGCATGCTGATCCGCGATTACTAGC
>NZ_JAKUFF010000381.1:0-204 GCF_022663305.1 Bacillus cereus group sp. BfR-BA-01408
GTACCGTTTGCAATAAACCAAGAATAAGATTCATCTGCTGTGCCGAAGCGCCCCATAATATGGCTACCTGCAAAATGAGCTGTTGATGTATGATTACCTTCCGCATGAGAATAGGAGCCACCTGCTGTCGTTTCACTTCCTTCACTATGGGAACTATGTCCAGTTGCTTTCGTTTTTGATCCTTCTGCATGAGAGAAAGAACCT
>NZ_JAKUFF010000382.1:0-204 GCF_022663305.1 Bacillus cereus group sp. BfR-BA-01408
AAGGCAGCAGCAGCCGCAAAAGCAAAAGCGGCGGCGCTAGCGAAACAAAAAAGAGAAGGAATGGAAGAAGGAACAGAAGAAGAAAAGGCAAAAGCAAAGGCGAAGGCAGCAGCAGCCGCAAAAGCAAAAGCGGCGGCGTTAGCAAAACAAAAAAGAGAAGGAACAGAAGAAGTGACGGAAGAGGAAAGGGCCAAAGCAAAAGCG
>NZ_JAKUFF010000383.1:0-204 GCF_022663305.1 Bacillus cereus group sp. BfR-BA-01408
TTAGTAGATGGGTCAGGGAAAGTGACAGTAGGTTTAAATACGCTAAATAGCAAAACAGGTATAGGGAAATTAGTAGATGGCTCCGGAAAAGTAACAGCAGGTTTAAATACGCTAAATAGCAAAACAGGTGAATTGCAGACAGGTATAGGGAAATTAGTAGATGGCTCCGGAAAAGTAACAGCAGGTTTAAATACGTTAAATAGT
>NZ_JAKUFF010000384.1:0-204 GCF_022663305.1 Bacillus cereus group sp. BfR-BA-01408
CAGAATCTCACCAAATCTTATTGGACCTACCTTTCCTCCTGTTCCAACGGGATTTACTGGTATTGGGATTACTGGTCCAACCGGTCCACAAGGCCCGACAGGACCTCAAGGGCCAAGGGGATTACAAGGTCCAATGGGAGAGATGGGCCCAACAGGACCTCAAGGAGTACAAGGAATTCAAGGACCCGTTGGGTCAATAGGTGC
>NZ_JAKUFF010000385.1:0-203 GCF_022663305.1 Bacillus cereus group sp. BfR-BA-01408
GTTTTGGAACAGCTTTTATTGTCACCTTTTGTCGGTAAATCGATATATTGAGAAAATCGCTGATATAATTCGAGTTACGGTCGATATATTTTAAAAATCGCCGATATAATTTTTCCGTCTTGTTTACTATCCTAACTTCACAAGGCTGTAGTTCTTCTTCCCTTTACGAATAATAATAAATCGTCCATCAAATGAATTTTCTA
>NZ_JAKUFF010000386.1:0-202 GCF_022663305.1 Bacillus cereus group sp. BfR-BA-01408
TTTTTGTCCCTCAAGCTGCCCTTTTTCCATATCAGCTTGACGCTGTGCTTCCTCTCGTTTACGTGCCTCTTCTGCTTTTCTTTGCTCTTCAGCTACACGCTGTCTCTCTTCTTCAGCTTTACGCTGCGCTTCCGCTTGTCTTTCAGCTTCTACAGCACCATTATTATTTTGACTAGGAGCTGGACTTGTTGCACCACTACTA
>NZ_JAKUFF010000387.1:0-202 GCF_022663305.1 Bacillus cereus group sp. BfR-BA-01408
TGGGTTTTGTTGAAACTGTTGTTCTTGAGTTTGTGTTGCTACATATGGATTTTGTTGAAATTGTTGTTCTTGAGTTTGCGGTGCTACATAAGGATTTTGTTGAAATTGTTGTTCTTGAGTTTGTGGCGCTGCATATGGATTTTGTTCATATTGTTGCTCTTGTTCTTCATATTGTTCTGTATATCTTTGTTCTTGTTCCTGC
>NZ_JAKUFF010000388.1:0-202 GCF_022663305.1 Bacillus cereus group sp. BfR-BA-01408
GTCTACCTTAATCATTTCCGGACGATCTTTCGCGTTATCGTCTTTCCATGTTTTCGTTCCTTCTACTTTTGTTTTGCCTACTTTTGTATTTGTGATGTCAGTACCATTTACTTTTGATTCATATCCTGGTACTGCTTGTTCTTTCACTTCATACTTGTATGCCTTACCTTCTGCATCGTAAGCTTGAAGTTTTTCAAACGTG
>NZ_JAKUFF010000389.1:0-202 GCF_022663305.1 Bacillus cereus group sp. BfR-BA-01408
TGTTCCTTCACTTCATACTTGTACGCTACTCCATTTTCATCATACGCTGCTAAATCTTTGAATTCATATTTCCAATCTGTTGCTTTGCTTACTTCCTGCGTCGCAATCACTGCACCATTTTGTAAAAGGTCTACTTTAATCATTTCCGGACGATCTTTCGCGTTATCGTCTTTCCATGTTTTCGTTCCTTCTACTTTTGTTT
>NZ_JAKUFF010000390.1:0-201 GCF_022663305.1 Bacillus cereus group sp. BfR-BA-01408
TCGGTTGTTGCTCTTGTTGTTTCTCTTCTTGTGCTTTTTGCTGTTCTGGTTGTTTATTTACAGCTGGTTGTTCTTTCGGTTGTTCTTTCGGTTGTTCTTGTTGTTTCTCTTCTTTCTTTACTTCCGGCTGTGCCTGCGTCTTGTCTTCTTTCGGCTTCTCTTCTACTTTTTGTTCTTGTTTCTCTTTCTGTTCGTCTTGCT
>NZ_JAKUFF010000391.1:0-201 GCF_022663305.1 Bacillus cereus group sp. BfR-BA-01408
GCTCCTGTCGGGCCAGGTGGTCCACCAGATGGACCGGTTACTCCCGCCGGACCTGATGGCCCCGTTGGGCCGGTCGGTCCGGCAGGTCCTCCAGATGGGCCTGTTACCCCTGTTGGACCGGTTACTCCTGTTGGGCCTGTAGTGCCTTCCCCTGTCGCTCCTGTTGCTCCCGTTTCTCCTGTTGCCCCCGTCGGACCTTGT
>NZ_JAKUFF010000392.1:0-201 GCF_022663305.1 Bacillus cereus group sp. BfR-BA-01408
TTCGTTTTGTTCAGTTTTGAGAGAACTATCTCTCATATATAAATGTATGTTCTTTGAAAACTAGATAACAGTGTAGCTCATATTTTTTAATTTTAGTTTGGTTAAGTTAGAAAGGGCGCACGGTGGATGCCTTGACACTAGGAGTCGATGAAGGACGGGACTAACGCCGATATGCTTCGGGGAGCTGTAAGTAAGCTTTGA
>NZ_JAKUFF010000393.1:0-201 GCF_022663305.1 Bacillus cereus group sp. BfR-BA-01408
TTGATATAGAAATTAGCACTTGCTTGTACATTTTGTAGTTGGACAAATCCCAAGACTTACTGCCACAATTGTAGGTGTCGCTGGCGTCGTTTCTGGATTTACATCTCCCGCCCCCGCTACTTGTTTCAAATCATTTTCATCCACTGATCCAATTAATTCTTTTGTATCAAACTCTTGATCTCGTAATTTATTTAATTTTTC
>NZ_JAKUFF010000394.1:0-200 GCF_022663305.1 Bacillus cereus group sp. BfR-BA-01408
CTTCTTTTGTATCTACTACTTTACCGTTTTGTAGTAAGTCTACTTTGATTGTGGTTGGACGATTTGTTGTATTATCGTCTTTCCATGTCTTCGTTCCTTCTACTTTTGTTTTGCCTACTTTTGTATTTGTGATGTCAGTACCATTTATCTTTGATTCATATCCTAGTACTGGCTGTTCCTTCACTTCATACTTGTATGCT
>NZ_JAKUFF010000395.1:0-200 GCF_022663305.1 Bacillus cereus group sp. BfR-BA-01408
TACTCCATCTTCATCGTATGCTTGGAGTTTTTCAAACGTATACTTCCAGTTTGTTTCTGCTGTTGCTTCTTTTGTATCTACTACTTTATCGTTTTGTAGTAAGTCTACTTTGATTGTGGTTGGACGATTTGTTGTATTATCGTCTTTCCATGTCTTCGTTCCTTCTACTTTTGTTTCGCCTACTTTTATATTTGTGATGT
>NZ_JAKUFF010000396.1:0-200 GCF_022663305.1 Bacillus cereus group sp. BfR-BA-01408
CGTCGTGTGTTTGAATCACGTTCCCGTTTTGTAGTAAGTCTACTTTGATCATTGTTGGACGGTCTTTTGCATTTCCGTCTTTCCATGTCTTCGTTCCTTCTACTTTTGTTTCACCTACTTTTGTATTTGTGATGTCATAACCATTTACTTTGGATTCATATCCTGGTACTGCTTGTTCTTTCACTTCATACTTGTATGCT
>NZ_JAKUFF010000397.1:0-200 GCF_022663305.1 Bacillus cereus group sp. BfR-BA-01408
GGCTTACGAGTATGAAGTGAAAGAACAGCCAGTAGCTGGATATGAATCAAAAGTAAGTGGTACTGACATCACAAATACGAAAGTAGGTCAAACAAAAGTAGAAGGAACGAAAACATGGAAAGACGATAACGCGAAAGATCGTCCGGAAATGATCAAAGTAGATCTTTTACAAAACGGTAAAGTAGTAGATACAAAAGAAG